>CABPXX010000109.1 GCA_902461475.1 uncultured Eubacteriales bacterium
GGCTTGCGCCGGCGGGGGGAGCCGCCCCCCCGGTGGGGCCAGCCGATGCAATGGGCCCCGGACTTTTTCTTTTTCACAATGTACCCGATGGCAGCGGCCAGAATGACCACCACTACAGCGATGATAATGTAGTCCATTACGCGGTCACCTTGCCTTTTCCGGCACCGCTCAGGGCGTACTCCTGGGCCATGTGCTTCTGAGTGCGCAGGATGAGGGCCACCACAATGCCCACCATACAGGCCACGGCGATGAGGCCGGGGACAAACCCGGTGCCCACGCTGCCGGTGGTGATCAGGGTGCCGATCTGGTAGACCAGGAAGGAGAGGGTGTAGCCGGTGCCCAGCTGGAGGGCGATGCCGGCAAACAGCCACTTCTTATTCTGCATCTCCGAGTTCATAGCGCCAATGGCGGCAAAGCAGGGGGGCGTATACAGGTTGAACATGAGGTAGGCCAGGGCGGCCACGGTGGTCAACCCCATGGTGGCGGCCACTTCGTTGGCCCCGCCCACCAGTTCCAAGGCGTCCACATCAATGAAGGAGGTCAGGCCGTACACCACAGCCAGAGTGCCCACCACGTTCTCCTTGGCAATGAAGCCGGTGACCGCAGCGGCAGCCAGCTGCCATACACCAAAGCCCAGGGGAATCATGAGAATGGCGAAGGGGTGGGCGATGGTGGCCAGAATGGAGGTGGACTCCATGCCCTCCTCCACCAGCTGGAGGGACCAGTTGAAGTTCTGCATGATGTGTACGGCGGCGTTGCACACCAGAATGATGGTGCCCGCCTTGATAATAAAGGCCTTGGCCCGGCCCAGCATGGACAGCACCGCCCGTTTCAGGCTGGGCACCTTGTACTCGGGCAGCTCCATGATAAAGAAGGACTTGCGGTACTTGTGCCCGGTGATCTTCTGCACCAGCAGAGCCCCCAGGATGATGATGACAATGCCCACAAAGTACATCAGGGTACCCACCCAGGAGGCGTCGGAGAAGAACACTCCGGCAAACAGGGCAATGACGGGCAGCTTGGCCCCGCAGGGCATGAAGGGGGTGAGCATGGCGGTGGTGCGCCGCTCCCGCTCATTTCGGATGGGGGGGCCTCCAGTCCCGCCGGGGATGGCGCAGCCGGTGCCGATGATCATGGGAATGATGGACTTGCCCGACAGACCCACCTTCTTAAAGAAGGGGTCCATGACTACGCTGACCCGGGCCATATAGCCGCAGTCCTCCAGCAGGGCGATGAGGAAGTACATCACCATCACCAGGGGCAGGAAACCCACCACGGCGCCCACGCCACCGATGATGCCGTCCACCAGCAGGGACTGGAGGAAGGGATTGGCGGAGGCCACCTGCTCTCCCACCCAGCCCTGGAAGGTCTCAATCCAGCCGGTGAGGAAGCCGGCAATGTAGGGGCCCAGCCGGGTCTGGGAGATGTCAAAGACCAGGAACATCACCACCGCAAAGATGGGGATGCCCAGCCAGCGGTTGGCCAGCACCCGATCCACCTTGTCCTGAACGTTGCTCTGGCGGGTGAGCACCTTGCGCTGCTCCACCTGCTCCACCAGTTTGCCCACAAAGGCAAAACGCTGGCGGTCCGCCTGCTCCACGGCGGCCTTGTCGGTGAGGTCCACCCCCTTCTGGGTGTAGGGGGCCAGCTGGCCGTGGCCATACTGGGTGGCAGCGGCCTGAATGACCTGGGCCAAACCCTTTTGAGAGGTGGACACCGTCTCCACCACCGGACAGTTCAGAGCCTTGGACAGGGCGGAGATGTCAATTTTGGTGCCCTTCTTTTCGTTTAAGTCCTGCTTGTTCAGGGCCACCACCACGGGGATGCCCAGCTCCAGCAGCTGGGTGGTAAAGAAGAGGGAGCGGCTCAAGTTGGTGGCGTCCACAATGTTCACGATGACGTCGGGCCGCTCCTGGCGGACGTAGCTGCTGGTGATGCTCTCCTCGGACGTGAAGGGGGACATGGAATAGGCCCCGGGCAGGTCCACTGCCACCAGGTCCAGCCCCTGGGGATTGAACTGCTTCTTGACGGGACTCTCCTTCTTGTCCACCGTCACACCCGCCCAGTTGCCCACTCGTTCCGAGCGGCCGGTGAGGGCGTTATACATGGTGGTCTTTCCGCTGTTGGGATTGCCTGTGAGTGCAATGCGCATGGGTATACCTCCTCAATCTCTCCACAGGTTAGCAAGCGCTAACCTGTGGGCTTAAAAACCCCGGAATCCGGGGGAAGTTCCTAAATGGAGATGGCTTCCGCCAGATCCCGGTTGATGTTGTACCGACCGTCCTTCACCGACACCACATAGCTGCCGTTGAGTTGGGACACCACGGTGATGGGCTCTCCGGTGTAGCAGCCCAGGGTGAAGAGAAAGCTGTCCAGCTCCTCATCGTCGGTGTCAATGCCGGTGATGGTGTACTCCTGCCCCAGCTGGGCATGGGTCAAATTCATGAGGGCACTCCTCCTCTTTTTTGTCGGTTGCTTTTAGCTAACTCATAGGATAGCACTGGCTAACTCTCTTGTCAAGAGGGGGACGGAAAAATTTTCTCTCACCGGGGCAGGGCCTTTCCAAAGGGGAAAAGCTATGCTATCATAGTGGTGTAAGGATTGTGTCAAGAATCCATGTGCCGTCCTGCTGGGCGGCGCCTAGAAGCATCCATCCAACGACTTGAGGAAACATCCATGAACATTGCAAAGATTATGATCCCCAAGGCCTGCACCATCGTGCTCCACCAGGACAACACCGTGCGGCAGGGCCTGGAAACCATGTGCCACAACAGCTACACCGCCATCCCCGTGCTGGACGGGCAGGGGGGCTATGTGGGCTGTGTCACCGAGGGAGATTTTCTCCGCCACATCCTGGCGGTGAACTCCACCGACAAAAAGAAGCTGGAACAGACCAAAATCCGAGACATTATGCGCAGCGATTTCTGCCCTGCCGTGAGCATCCGGGCCACCTTCCAAGAGGTGATGGACCTGGCTATGGAGCAGAACTTTGTCCCCGTGGTGGACGACCGCAACGCCCTGTGCGGCATCGTCACCCGGCGCAATCTACTGGGCGCGGTGGGCAAGGAGTTGGAGCAGCAGCTCCAACCAGTGTGAGGCCATCCGTGGAAACACAAACTTGGCGGAGATAGAGGAATGCACATTCCTCTATCTCCGCCATTTTCTCTGCCTGGATGAGATATCCATGGAAACAAACTCCTATTGAAATGATAGAAATAATGTGACATATTCCAAAAACGTATCGCTTTACCAAAGCTGAGAAAAGAGACTATTGGAGGTACAAATGAAGGTAGAACTCAGCAAAATTGTCAGTTGTACCCTGGTTTGCGCCGGCGTATTCAGCGCAATTGGCGCAGGAATGTACGTCAGTTCCCAGGCCCAGGCATCCAGATCCGACCTGGAAGTGTCCCTGAGCACTGTGACGCCCACAGCCACCAGTTGCCAGGCATTCCTGGTCAATCACGATGCCAGCGGCGGCCAGCTGGCTCTGCTTCAGGATGGAAAGGAGGTCGTCTACGACAATGCCCTGTTCACCTTTCCTGCCAACAACTCCTATGCCAGCCTCTACTTTGTGGATGTGCAGGAGTACGGCTATCTGCGGTTCCAGGCCGACGTGGGCCTGCACTCCGCCGTGCGCAGCAAGGGCGGCCAGGTGGAATTCAAGGTCTTTGCCGACGGCCAGCAGGTGTATTCCAGCGGCACGGTGACCAACGACACCGAGGCCCAGAGCATGGATGTGGACCTGAGTGGTGTGGAGGTGCTGCAGCTGGTGGTGGATGCCAAGGGCTCCAACGCCAACGACCAGGCGGTGTGGGGCAACGCCCGCTTCACCACTGCCGGAAATACCCCCTATCTGGCCGTGGACGACCTGGAGTTTAACCAGAGCTGGCAGGTCACCCCCGAGAACATCCTGGAGTATGTGTCCGCCAAGGACGTGGGCGCAATGACATCACCGACTCCGTGACCTATGAGACCGACTACCAGGGTCAGGACAGCGAGGACGGCTACTTTACCCTCACCCCCGACAACTTCACCGTGGAGCAGCTGGAGCAGGTGGGCGGCAAGTACGTCAGCGGCACCCATGAGCTGAAGTACACCATCACCGACTCCCACGGCAATGTCACCACCGGCGTGCTCATCATCCACGTGGTGGACACCCAGGTGGTGGACGTCAGCGAGTACCTGACCTACGCCGCCCAGGTCAAGGACCTGGTGAGCGCCGACCAGCTGCTCACCGCCAACACCCGCCAGAAGCTCACCGCCGCTGTCACCGCTCTGGAGAACGCTGCCCGGGCCGAGAAGCCCGACCGTGAGGCTCTGGACGCCCAGCGGGTGGCCCTGGAGAATATGGTCAATGGTCTGTACACCATCTCCGTAGATGGTGTGGCCAAGGTCAAGGGCCTGTACGGCGAGCTGTACACCCTCCAGGTTTCCGCCGCCAAGGACAGCTCCAAGTTTATGGGCTGGACCGTGGACGACAAGATCGTCTCCACCAAGGAGAACTACACCTTCGCCATCACCGGTACCGCCAACTATGTGGCCACCTTTGTGGAAGAGTCCGAGGCTGTGGTGGAGCTGCCCAGCGCCGACATTGTATCCACCATCGGCACCAAGCGCACCGACGGCAAGATGGATGCCAAGTTTGTCTCCCAGCTCACCGTGCCCCAGGGGTACAAGATGCTGGAGGTGGGCCTGCTCTGGGCCTCTTCGGAGGGCGGCGCCCTGTGCACTGACGACGGCCCCGCCGCTGGGGCCAAGAAGACCACCGTCAGCAAGGTCAACACCAACTACCAGTACAGCGTCACCATCAACGGCCTGCCCAAGGGCAGATTTGTCCGAGGCGTGGCCTACGCCAAGCTGCAGGCTCCCGATGGAACGGTGGAGTGGGTGTACTCTGACGAGGGCCGCATTTCCAACCTCTCTTAATGTACCTGGATCTCTTTGGATCCCACAAAAACAAACCCATGGAACCGCCTCAGAAGCGAAAGCTTCTGGGGCGGTTTCTCGTTTGGGTGTATAGACAGAAGGGAGCGGGGCACACTACGGAAGAGGTGAGGCGGGTGAAGAAACCGACCAAATACATCATCACCGGGCTGCTAGCCGGGGTGACCAACGGCTTGTTCGGGGCTGGAGGCGGGCTGTTTCTGGTGCCCCTGTTTGTGGGCTGGGTGGGGCTGGAGCAGCGGAAAGCCTTTGCCACCTCGGTGGCGGTGGTGCTGCCCCTGTGTGTGGCGGCCCTGGTGAGCTACGCCCAAAAGGGCGGGGTGGACCTTGCCCTGGCGCTACCCTATCTGGCCGGGGGCTTGGTGGGCGGCGTGCTGGCAGGTCGGGTGTTCGACAAAATTCCGGTGCTCTGGTTGCGCCGGGGCTTTGGGGCCCTGCTGGTGTACGGGGGCGTGAAGGCGGTGTTGCTGCTGTGAACCTAGTGGGCTTTTTGGTGGGAGCGGCCACCGGGGTGCTCAGCGGCTGCGGCGTGGGGGGCACCCCGAA
>CABPXX010000110.1 GCA_902461475.1 uncultured Eubacteriales bacterium
CCCGTATAGTAGTCAATCTGATGGACCAGGCCCAGATCAAATTGTACCCAGTCACCATAGCCCGCCTGGCACAGCTCCCGATACAGAAGCTCCAGATAGTCCAGGCTGGTACACGCCCCGGCCAGCGTCCGGGCCTCCTCCAGCACCTCTGCCCCGCCGAACAGGTACGGCAGGCGGCGGAGGGCGGCACAGTCAGGTTGGGCGGAGTAGGGCTCCAGGAAGTCATTGAGCACGGCGTAGTTCTTACCCTCAATGAGCAGCCGCATCCGCTCCTGCTCCTCCTGGGACATGTTCATGCGGCTGGCCAAGTCCTGATAAAAGCCCACGTGGCCCACCTCGATGTGGAATTCGCTGAGGCCACAGGCCCGCAGGGCATCCACCGCCAGGGTGATCATCTCCAGGTCCGCTTTCATCCCCGTGGCACCCAGCATCTCCACGCCACACTGGGCAATCTCGCTGCTGCCACCCTCGTGGGCGTTCCCAGAGCGGAACACGGTCTGATCGTAATACAGCCGCTGAGGCAGCGGCAGGGGCTTCAGCTTGGTGGCCGCCAGCCGTGCGATAGGGGTGGTGGTGTCCGGGCGCATGACCATGATCTTGCCGGAGCGGTCAATGATTTTCAGCATGGTCTCCTGGGGCAATGGGCTCCCTGAGTGGACAAACAGGTCATAAAACTCCACCTCTGGAGTGATAACCTCCGCATAGCCCCGGCGGCGGAACAAGTCCACCAGGGCACTCTGCACCTGACGCCGCTCCAGGCACTCGGCAAAGAGCCGGTCCCGGGTCCCCTCAGGGGTATTGAAGTGTATGTTCATGGTGTTTCCAGCCTTTCTTTAGCTCGCTAGTGTAGTGAATATACCACAGATTTGACAAGTTGTCAACGGGGGGTATGACAAAGCCCCCTACATAAGGGGGCTTTGTCATAGGATTAAAAGAAAGAGAACTGGCTGCTGTCCGGCAGGTCGCCAAAGGCCCCCGCCTCTTTCCGCTGTTGCAGATGGGTGTTGGACACCTTGGTACAGGCCAGGGAGAACTCCTCAATGGAGATGAAGGTCTTTCCCTTCCGCTTCTCCATGATGTCCCAGCCCACGGTTTCACCCAGGCCAGCCACCGAGGTAAAGGGCGGGATGAGGGCGTTGCGCTCCTCGTCCACCAGGAAGTTGATGGCGTGGGAGCGAGAGATATCCATGCGGGCGAAGGTGAGGCCACGGAGGTAGAACTCATAGCACACTTCCAAGGTCACCAGCATATCCTCTTCCACCGCAGAGGGGCGGTCTGCCTTGTCCTTGGCGTTTTTCTTGGCCTGAATCTCCTTCATCTTCTGCTTGACCACCTCAATGCCTCGGCACATGTACTTCTCGTCAAAGGCCTTGGCTCGGATGGAGAAGTAGGCGGCGTAGAACGCCAGGGGTCGATGCACCTTATACCAGGCGATGCGGAAGGCCATAATCACGTAGGCCACGGCGTGGGCCTTGGGAAACAGATAGGCGATCTTCTTACAGGAGTCAATGTACCACTGAGGCACCCCGTGCTCCTTCATCTCGTCCTCGGCCCCCTCAGGCAGACCTCTACCCTTTCGCACCGACTCCATGATCTTAAAGGCCCGGGTGTCTTTGAAGCCCTTGGAAATGAGGAAGATCATAATATCGTCACGACAGCCGATGGCCTCGTTAACCTGGGCGGTGCCAGACGTGATGAGGTCCTTGGCATTACCCAACCACACGTCTGTGCCGTGGGAGAAGCCAGACAGACGCACCAGAATATCGAACTGGTTGGGGTGGGTGTCCTCCAGCATGCCACGCACGAAGGAAGTGCCGAACTCGGGGATGGCCACCGCTCCGGTGGGGCCTAGGATGGGGTCATCCATAAAGCCCAGTTTCTCCGAGGTGGTGAACAGACTCATGGTGTCCGGGTCGTCCAGAGGGATCTTCTGAGGGTCCACCTTGGTGATATCCTGGAGCATACGAATCATGGACGGGTCATCGTGGCCCAGCATGTCCAGCTTCAAGAGGTTGGACTCCATGGAGTGATATTCGAAATGGGTGGTGATGATGTCCGAGTCCTTGTCATCAGCCGGGTGCTGCACCGGGCAAAAGTCGTAGATCTCCTTGTCCTGGGGGATAACCACCATGCCGCCGGGATGCTGTCCGGTGGTGCGCTTGACCCCCATACATCCACGGGCCAGGCGCAGCACCTCGGCAAAGGGCACGTTATAGCGGCCCACCCGCTCCAGGTACTTGCGCACATAGCCGATGGCGGTTTTCTCTGCCACCGTGCCGATGGTGCCCGCTCGGAACACGTGGTTGCTGCCGAAGAGCTCAAATGTGTACTTGTGGGCGCTGGACTGATACTCACCGGAGAAGTTCAGGTCGATATCCGGCACCTTGTCGCCGCCGAAGCCCAGGAAGGTCTCAAAGGGGATGTTGAGGCCGTCCTTGGCGTAGTCCGCCCCACACACCGGGCACTTCATGTCCGGCATATCGGCGCCGCAGCCATAGCCGTGCTCCACGGCGTAGTCGAAGTCGGAGTGCTTGCAGTTGGGGCAGCGGTAGTGGGCGGGCAGTGAGTTTACCTCGGTGATGCCCGACATGAAGGCCACCAGAGACGAGCCCACCGAACCACGGGAGCCCACCAGGTAGCCGTGCTCCAGGGAGTTCTGCACCAGCTTCTGGGCGGACATGTAAATGACGTCGTAGTGACAGCCGATGATGTCTTTCAGCTCGGCATTGATGCGGTCCACCACAATCTGGGGCGGGTTCTCTCCATACAGGGCGTGTGCCTTACCCCACACCAGGTCCTTCAGCTCGCCCTCGGAGTTTTCCAACTTGGGGGTAAACAGGCCGTCTGGCAGAGGCCGCACGTTGTCACACCAGGAGGCCACCAGAGCCGGGCTGTCAATGACCACCTCATGGGCGGTCTCCGCCCCTAGGTAGGCAAACTCTTTGAGCATCTCGTCAGTGGTGCGGAAGTACAGGGGGTTCTCGCTATCGGCGTCGTCAAACTCCTTGGCGGCCAAAAGGATGTGGCGGTAGATCTCCTCCTCCGGGTCGGTAAAGTGGACGTCACCGGTGGCGCACACCGGCTTACCCAGCTTGTGGCCCAGCTCTACAATCTTCCGGTTGAAGTTGCGCAGGTCCTCCAGGGACTGGGCAATGCGCCGTCCCTCCTTGTCCGGTCGGAGCATGTAGGCGTTGTTGGACAGGGGCTGAATCTCCAAATAGTCATACCAGGAGGCAATGCGCTCCAGCTCCCGGTCGTCCTTGCCGTCCACCACCGCCCGGAACAACTCGCCAGCCTCACAGGCAGAGCCCACAATGAGCCCCTCTCGGTTCTCATTGATGATGGACTTGGGCATGATGGGGAAGCGGTTGAAGTGCTCCAGGTGGGATAGGGACACCAGCTTGTAGAGGTTGCGCAGGCCTGTCTGGTTCTTGGCCAGCAATATGAGGTGGTTGGCGCTGCGGCGTCCCCGTCCGCCCCGCTTCTTCCCGGCCAAGGCTCCGTTGATCTGGGATACCCGCTCCACCCCCAGCTCCCGGAGCATGGGAATCATGGCGGCGAAGATCTGGCCGCAGATGGCGGCGTCGTCGTCTGCCCGGTGGTGGTGAAAAGGAGGCAGTCCCAGGTGGGTGGACACGGTGTCCAGCTTGTGGTTGTTCAACTGGGGGCACAGGTACTGGGCCAGAATTAGGGTATCAAAATAGAGAGGGTCAAACTCCCGGCCCGCTCTCTGGCAGTAGGCCCGGATAAAGCCGGTATCAAACTCCGCATTGTGGGCCACCAGGGGGGTATCCCCAGCCCAAGCCAGGAAATCCGCCACCGCCTGGGCGGGTTTGGGGGCGCCCCGCACCATCTCATCGGTAATACTGGTGAGGGACACCGTCTTGGGGCTCAAGGGGTGGCCGGGGTCTGCAAAGGTAGAATAGTGCTCCAGCACCTGGTCTCCCCGCATGCGCACTGCGCCAATTTCAATGATGGCATCCGTGTTGGGGTCCAGTCCGGTGGTCTCCAGGTCGAAGGCGATAAACTCTCCATCCAGAGGCATGTCCCCGGGGCCGTGCACCGACACTCGCTCGTCCACGTCGTTTTGATAGTAGGCCTCCACACCGTAGAGCACCTTGATTTTCTCCCCCCGGCCTGAGGCGTTATAGGCATCGGGGAAGGACTGCACCACACCGTGGTCGGTGATGGCAATGGCGGGGTGCCCCCACTCGATGGCCCGCTTGACGATGGCCTTGCCGTCGCACAGGGCGTCCATCATGGACATCTTGGTGTGGAGGTGGAGCTCAATGTGCTTCTCCTCGGCGGTGTCCTTGCGCCCCTCGGGCATGGGCACCTCGTTGATACCGTAGGGTTCCAGCACCATGTCGTTTTCGAAGCGGCTCACATTCAGCCGCCCCTGGACCTGGACCCGCTGGCCCTTTTTGATGCCCTTGACGATGGGGTTGGCCACCTCTCCCTCCAGGAACTGATTAACCCGGATGGAGCCGGTGTTGTCGGTGATGTCAAAGCAGATCACCCACGCCTTGCGCTTGGGCAGTTCCCGGTGCTCTACGTTGAACACGGTGCCCTCCACCAATACGCTGCCCATATCCAATTGCAGCTCTCCCAGGGGCACCGGCTTTTTCTTGCCGCTGATCTTGCCGTAGAGCTGCTTGACCTTGGGCTTACCGTGGCCGCCGCCGGGCATGCTCTGATTGAGCACCTTGCGGCGCATGGCCTCCAGCTGGGCGTACAGGTCCCCACCGGGGGCTGGCTGAGACGCAGCTGGTGGCGTCTCCACCGCCACCGGGGCAGGCTGCGCCTTCGCCTGGGCAGCATGGAACTCCACCGCCGCCTGGTGCAGGTTGAACGCCCGGGCCAGGCTCTGCTGGACCTGGTCCACCAGGTTGGGAGCCAATTGCTCCCCCTCCAACTCCACCGTCATGGTGCGGGCCTGGCGATTCACCTTCACCCGGGTGGGATAGGCGGCAAAAGAAGTCAATACCCCTTCGGGGAAGGGGTATTGACCAAAGGTCTCTTGAAATGTCACTTGCTTGTCTGACATGAAATGTACTCCTTGTCACAGGGTATCAATGAGGGCCATGAGACGGGGAATGAGCTGGTCCTCCGGGACCTTGTCCACAATCTCCCCATGGAGGAAGAGCACGCCCTCCCCCTTGCCTCCGGCGATGCCCACGTCGGCGTGGCGGGCCTCTCCAGGTCCGTTGACCACACACCCCATCACAGCCACGGTGATAGGCTTGTCCACGCCCTTCAAAAGCTCCTCCACCTTGTGGGCCATGGGGATGAGGTCGATCTGGGTCCGGCCACAGGTGGGACAGGAGATGAGCTCCGGGCCGTCCTTGCGCAGGCCCACCGCCTTGAGAATCTTCTTGGCCAGCACGATCTCCTCCACCGGGTCGGCAGTGAGGGTGACCCGGAAGGTGTCACCGATGCCCAGGCCCAGCAGGCCGCCGATGCCGG
>CABPXX010000111.1 GCA_902461475.1 uncultured Eubacteriales bacterium
GCTGCCATGGACGGCCTCACCGCCGGTGGTGCCCCCGAGGCCACCGACCAACCCGAGGCCTCTCAGAAGCCGGAGAACCACGTGCCCCAGACCGGGGACACTGCGCCTCTGACGTTGGCCGTGACCGCTCTGGTGCTGGCCGCTGGCGCTCTGGCTGTGGTGGAGCACAAGCGCCGCAACGGCGCACGCTGATCTACCATAGCACGCCACCCCCATGGGTGAGGAGGAACCAGGCCAATCCTGGTTCCTCCTCACCTGGACCGTTTGAAAAGAGACGAGAACAACAAAAACCAGGAGGAGCCACACCCCTCCATGATGACATGATTGACCAGGCGAGAAACTGACAAGAAAGGAATGCATGAGATGAACCTGTCACATGAACTTTTGAAGAAAGCCGTTTCCATGACCCTCTCTGCTGCACTGATTCTGTCCTTTGCATCCCCGCTGGGCCTGCGGGCCGGAGCGGAGGAGCCCGAGCAGAATGATCTGCGCCTGTGGTACACCAAGCCGGCGTCCCAGGGAGGAGCAGGGAACGAAAATGATACCTGGCAAAAATACACCCTTCCCATCGGCGATGGCGATATGGGGGCCAATGTGTATGGAGAGATCGCCACCGAGCGGCTCACCTTCAATGAAAAGACACTCTGGACCGGAGGCCCCAGCTCCAGCCGTCCAGACTACAACGGGGGAAATCTGTCCGATCAGGGCAAAAATGGACAGACCCTCAAGGAAATTCAGCAGCTGTTTGCCCAGGGGAAAGACGCCGAGGCGTCCGAACTGTGCAATCAGCTGGTGGGCACCACCGACGGATACGGGGCCTACCAGTCCTGGGGCAACATCTACTTCGCCTTCCAGGGCGTAGAGGAAGGACAGGCCCAGAACTATGTCCGGGACCTGGACCTGCGCACCGCCGTGTCCTCGGTGGAATTTGACATTGGGGACACCCATTACACCCGGGAGTACTTTGTCAGCAACCCGGACAATGTGCTGGTGGCCCGGCTGGAAGCCCAGGGCCAGGAGGATTTGGACCTCAAAATCACCTTCCCCTCCAACCAGGGCGGCACCACAGTGGCCCAGGAGGACACCCTGGTGCTGGCCGGGGCTGTGTCCGACAACCAACTGCGCTATGACTCAGTGCTCAAGGCCGTGCCGGAGGGCGATCAGGCCCAGGTGGAGGCCCAGGGCGATGCCCTGGTGATCTCCGGGGCGGAGGCTGTCACCGTATACGTCAGCGCAGACACCGACTACGAAAACGTCTATCCCCAGTACCGCAGCGGCGAGACCCCCCAGCAGCTCCATCAGCGGGTGTCTGCCGATGTCCAGGCCGCCGCGGACAAGGGGTTCCAGGCTGTAAAGGCGGACCACGTGGCCGACTACAGTGCGCTCTTCGGCCGTGTGGAGCTGGACTTTGGCCAGACGGTATCGGAGCGCCCCACCGATGAGCTGCTGGCAGCCTACAACGCCGGACAGGCTACCGAGGGGGAGCGGCGCCAACTGGAGGTCATGCTCTTCCAGTATGGGCGCTACCTCACCCTGAGCTCCTCCCGGGCCGACTCCCAACTGCCCTCCAACCTACAGGGGCTGTGGAACAATGTGAATAACCCGGCGTGGAGCTCGGACTATCACATGAACGTCAACCTGCAGATGAACTACTGGCCCACCTACTCCACCAACCTGGCCGAGTGCGCTCTGCCCCTGGTGGACTATGTGGACAGCCTGCGGGAGCCCGGACGGGTGACCGCCGAGATCTATGCCGGCATCTCCAGCGGCGAGGGCGAGGAAAACGGCTTTATGGCCCATACCCAGAACACCCCCTTCGGCTGGACCTGTCCCGGCTGGGACTTCAGCTGGGGCTGGTCTCCGGCGGCAGTGCCCTGGATTCTCCAAAACTGCTGGGAGTACTATGAATTCACCGGGGACCTGGAGTACATGCGCCAGTACATCTATCCCATGCTGCGGGAGGAGGCGGTGATGTACAGCCAGATGCTGGTGAAAGATGAGGAGGGCAAGTACGTCTCCTCCCCTGCCTACTCTCCCGAGCAGGGCCCCCGCACCAACGGGAACACCTATGAGCAATCCCTCATCTGGCAGCTGTTCACCGATGCCATCACCGCCGGACAGCTGGTGGGTGAGGACGAGGCCGTGCTGGCCGACTGGCAGGAGAAGCTGGACAACCTGAAGGGCCCCATTGAGATCGGCCTGGATGGGCAGATCAAGGAGTGGTACATTGAGACCCACTACAACCAGGACGAGAACGGCAACACCCTGGGCGAAGGGTACAACCACCGGCACCTGTCCCATATGCTGGGCCTGTTCCCCGGTGATCTCATCACCGCCGACACCCCGGAGTGGTTTGAGGCCGCCAAGGTGTCCATGAATCTGCGCACCGACTCCTCCACCGGCTGGGGCATGGGCCAGCGCATCAACACCTGGGCCAGACTGGGAGACGGCAACCGGGCCTATAAACTCATCGGCGACCTGTTTGCCGGCGGGATTTACCCCAATCTCTGGGACACCCACCCCCCCTTCCAGATCGACGGCAACTTCGGCATGACCTCCGGCGTGGCGGAGATGCTCTTGCAGAGCAATGCCGGGTACATCCATCTTCTGCCCGCCCTTCCCGACGCCTGGGCGGACGGCTCCGTGGAAGGCCTGGCGGCCCGGGGCAACTTTGAGGTGTCCATGAAGTGGGTGGAGGGACGGCTGGAGCAAGCCATCCTGCTCTCCCGCAATGGCGGGGAGGCGGTGGTCCAGTGTGACCAGGCCGCCTTGGCCACGGTGCTGGACGAGACCGGAACCCCGGTGGAGTTCGACGTGGTGGACCACAACCGCATCTCTTTCCAGACCCAGCAGGGCCAGCGCTACACCATCACCATGATTCCCGCTCCCCAGCAGCAGGTGGAGGCCCCCTCTGGTCTGACTGCGGTGAAGACCGCAGACAGCCGTGTGGAGCTGCAGTGGAATCCCGTAGAGGGACAGGAAGCGGTCACCTACAACGTCTATCGACAGCTGGAGGGAGACCAGTGGGTACGCCTGGCATCCCAGACTGAGGCCACCTCCTTCACCGACCAGGACGCCTATGACATCCTGGGCCAGCTGCAATATAAGGTAGCCGCCGTGACCTCCCAGGGCGAGGGCGCACACACCCAGCCTGTGACAGCTTCCGATGTGAGAAACATGGCGGGTATGTTGGACGACCAGGACCCCCGCATCACCTGGGACGGAGACTGGGGCGACTGGTACGAGGACCCCAACTACAACAACACCATCAAGTTCCTACAGACCCCCACCGGGACAGAGACCGCAGCCCTCACCTTCCTGGGCACCGGAGTGGAGCTGTATGTGTGCAAGAACCATGACCGGGGCATATTGGAAATCTCCATTGACGGCCAGGTGTATGACACGGTAGACACCTACTCCCCTGACACCCAGCGGCAGGTAATGGGGTTTGCGGAGGACGGGCTGGACTACGGCCTGCACCAGGTGGTCATCCGGGCCACTGCCACCCACAGCGCCCAGAGCTCGGGGTCTAAGGTGGAAATTGATGCACTGAAGGTGCTGGACGACACGGCAGTCCAGCCCCAGGCCATCCAGGTGACCTCCCAGAGCGGCATGACCTTGGTCAGCCGCCCCAACAGCCAGCTGCAACTGCTGGCCCAGGTGGAGCCCGCTCAGGCCGAGAACATCCAACTGGATTGGACTGTGGAGACCAAGAGCGGCACCGCTGCAGGACAGGTGGATGACAACGGCCTGCTCACCCTCAGCGGCGGCAACGGCGTGGTGACAGTGACGGCGGCCGTGGCGGGAAATCCCGCTGTCAGCGGCAGCATAGACATCACTGTGGCGGTCGCAGAAGACCAAAGCCTGGTGGTGGAGGACTCCACCGACTGGACCAACCCCAACCCCGCCATCACCTGGAACGGCAACTGGAGCACCTGGGCTGGAGAGTCGGACCGCCACCACGGGGGCACCAAAACCGAGTGCAGCACCGTAGGCGCCAGCTGGAGCTATACCTTCACCGGCACCGGAGTGCGGGTCTATGTGCAAAAGCACGCCAACTTCTCCGCCTATCAGGTGACCCTGGACGGAGAAGATCAGGGTGTTTACAGTATGGACGGGAGTACCACGGGCGATGACCAGGCCCTGCTGTATGAGGCCCTGGGCCTGGAGGACGGAACGCACACCATTACCTTCACCATCACCCAGCGAGACGGCAAGACCCAGGCCAACCTGGACTACCTGGAGATCATCCAGCCCGCTTCCCTGGTGGACAAGTCCCAGCTGCAACAGGCCATTGAGGCCTGCCAGGCGCTGACCGAGCAGGAGTACACCCCCGATTCCTGGGCGAATCTGCAAAAGGCCCTGGAGCAGGCCGTAGCCGGGATGAACAACCCGGACACCACCGCCCAACAGGCAGCCCAGCTAACTCAGACCCTCAACGCCGCCCGGGAAGATCTGCAACCGGCTGAAATCCAGGTTCCCGTGGTGCCCGAGGGCACCCGGGCCCAGGTGGTGGGCGTGGGTGTGCAAACCCTTTCCCTGATGTGGGAGCCTGTGGAGGGTGCCACCTCCTACGTGGTGTATGCCCAGGCTGAAAACGGGGATCGAACCCAGGTGGGCGAGACCACCCAGACTTGGTGGACGGGAGAGGCGCTGGAGGCGGACACCGCCTACACCTTCACCGTCTATGCCGTCAACACAGCGGGCACCTCCCAGACGGGAATCACCGCCCAGACCACCACACAGCCTCAGGCCGATGACCAGGCTCCCACCCAGGTCTCCGGGGTCCAGGTGACCCAGGACCAGAACCAGGTTACCCTGACCTGGCTGGCCTCGGAGGACGAGAGCGGCCTGGTGCGCTACCAGGTGTACGTCAACGGCATGAGAGTTGCTGAGACCGCGGAGACCTCCTACCAGATGCAGGCGGAGATGCACGTGCTCTACAGCATCCGCCTGGTGGCCGTGGATGGATGGGGCAACCAGTCCCTGCCCACTGCCGTCTATGTCACTCTGGAGGAGACACAGCCTCAGCCCGAGGCGGACAAAACCCTGCTGCAAAAGACCTATGACTACGCCGTCACCCTCTCCACCGACGGCGTCACCGACACCGCCAAGGCCGCCTTTGAAAAAGCCCTGGAGAGCGCCAAGGCCGTTCTGGACAATGAGAACGCCACCCAAGAAGAGGTCAACGCCGCCTGGGACGCCCTGCTGGAGGGCATCTGGGGCCTGGGCCTCACCCAGGGCGACAAGACCATGCTGGAACAGCTCATCGCCAAGGCCGAGGACATGACCGCCAACGCCGACAAGTATGTCCAGAATCACTGGCCGGATCTGGTGGACGCTCTGGCCAAGGCCAAGGAGGTCATGGACGACGGCAACGCCATGGAGGAGGACGTGCAGCCCGCCGCTGAGGCTCTGCTGAATGCCATCCTGGCC
>CABPXX010000112.1 GCA_902461475.1 uncultured Eubacteriales bacterium
AAAGGGGGGAAGGAAAAGAAGGAAGTAATCAATGTTCTTTGCGCCGGGTTCTGACCACGGTCAGAGCACCCATACCGGCCGCACATCCGGCCAGGAGCACCGTCCACAGAGCAACGGCGCTGCTGTCTCCGGTCTGGGGTACCTGATTGGGCTTTTGAGTTTCCTCTGGCTTGTCGGTGGTTTCCGGCTTGTCGCTGGGCTCAGGGGCCCCTCCGGCGGTGAGGCCGTCCATGGCCCGGGTCAGCTGCTCCACTGCGGCGTCCACGGTCTTCTGGTCGTCCTCGGTGAGGGTCTCGTCAGCCAGCACGGCCTGGGCGTTGGCCAGAGCGGTGCGGAACGCGGCCACAGACTCAGCGGTGTAGCCCGTGAGTTCCATGTTCTCAGCCTGACGAATCAACTCCTCTAGGATGGACTTGTCCGCCTTGTAGCGCTGGGCCAGAATGGCATCCAGCAGAGCCTGGGCGGCCTGGTCCACATCCTCCTGCATGGCGTCGCCGTCAGCGGCCACCTTCTGGGCCTGGCCCAGAGCGTCCACCAGCTGCTGCCAGTGGTCGGCCACGTACTTGTCCTCGTTGGGAATCATCTCCTGGGCTCGGTCGATGAGCAGGTTCAGCATGGTCTTGTCACCCTGGGTGAGGCCAAGGCCCCAGATTCCCTCCAGCAGGGCATCCCAAGCGGCGTTCACCTGGTCCTGGGTGGCAGTTTCGTCGTCCAGAACTACCTTGGCATTGGCAAGGGCAGTCTCAAAGGCGGCCTTGGCGGTGTCGGTAACACCGTCCGTGGACAGGGTCAACGCGTAATCATAGGTCTTTTGCAGCAAGGTCTTATTCACGGTCTGGGGATCGCCCACCTGCACCACACACCGAGCGGTCTTGCCGCCGTCTGCGGTGGTGACCGTGATGGTGGCGGTACCCTGAGCCACGCCGGTGACCACGCCGTTTTCATCCACAGTGGCCACAGCGGGGTCAGAGGTGCTCCAGGTCACATCCTGACAAGTGGCGTTCTGGGGCAGGACGGAGGCGTTGAGGGTCACAGTTTGGCCCACCTGCACCTGAGCGCTATCCTGGTCCAGAGTCACACCTTCCACATACACGGTCTCCTGGGCAAAGGGAATCACCTGGGCGTCCTGGCCTTCATAGGTGACGGTAAAGTCCTGGAAGGTAGCGGGGATGCGCTGATCGGGAATGCCGCTGGTGTCGCCGTTGGCCACATACAGCCCCATCTTCAGGCTGCTGCCATCGCCGAAGTTGGCGAAATTCTGCTCCTGGGCAATCTGTACCCAGTCATTTCCGTCCAGGCTGTAATAGGCCTTGAGCACGGTGCCTTCCTTGGCAATGCGCAGATAGACCGGAGCTTGATCCACGGTGGGGTCGGCAATGGCCTTTTCCACAAAGCTCTCGTCGTTAATGCCGTGATAGGCCAGGATTTCTCCGCCGAATCCGCTGTGGGAGCGGCGGCTGACACAGAAGTTGTTATATTCATCCAGGAAGAGGATGACGCCAGCGGTCTGATAGTTTCCAGAGGGCTGGAAATCCAGCTTCACATCCACTGTAAAGTTCTCTCCCTTTGCAGGAGTGAGGAACAGGTTCTTCACGGTGAACTTGCCGCCGGAGTAGAGCTCGCCAATCTGGGTGTCAATGGTCACGCTTCCATCCTCATTGATCTGCCAGTGGTCGGGATCGGGGTGAACCACCTCCCAGTCGGGGGTGAGCACGTACTGGGGCATGGTGACGGTGACCGTGCACTGGGCCTTCAACTCGCCACCAAAGCCAGTGGCTGCGGTGATGACAGCCTGACCGGGGGCCAGAGCCACCAGTTGACCGTTTTGAACGGTGACCACGCTCTCATCACTGGAGGTCCAGGTCACCTGGCTCATCTCGGTGTTCTCCGGGGTGATGGTGGTGGTGAGCTGAGCCTTGGAATCCTTCTCCATGGTCAGCTGAGTCTGGTCCAGCTGAATGCTCTCAGGCTGAGAGGGCTTGTTGCGCCGAATCTTCACCGCTGCGCCGCCAGTAGCCAGCATGGGAATGGTGAGGGTGTCCTCCCGAGTGACCACCTTCATCTCGCTGGTAATCTCCCGCAGGGAGTCGCCGTCCTTACAGATGAAGGCATAATACTCTCCATCGCCCAGGAAGCTCAGGTCGATGACGGCGTCCTGCTGGGTGTTGCACATGGCGCCGACGTACCAGTCCTCTCCGTTGCGGCGGGCAATGGTCACCAGCTCGCCGGGATCGGCCTGGAGAACGACACTCTCGTCCCAAGTAGCGGGCATGTCCTTGAAGTAGAACTCCGCAGGGGAGCCGATGTATTTGTCGGGGCGGTCGGCCAGGCACTGGATGCCGGACTCATACACCACTGCCATGGCCGCCATATGGGCCAGGCTGAAGGGGGTCTTGCTGCCGCTGTTCTGGTAGGAGAACATGGGGGTATAATCAGCAGGTCCCACAGCGTTGCGCACGAAGGGCAGCATACAGTTGTGGAAGGCGCTGACGTCAGAGGGACGGAACAGCTCCTGTTCGTGGCCGAACACGCCCTCACGGGTAAGCAGATGAGGATAGGGGCGCCGCCCACCGGCGGGCTTGGGCATGCCGTGGAGGTTGAGGAGCAGATGGTGCTCCGCCGTCTCCTGAATCAGGGCATCATACAGTTCCATGTAGTCCTGAGAGGAGCTGTTGAAGAAGTCCGGCTTCACACCGGCAATGCCCCACTCCTCCCACTGGGCAAAGCGCTTTTCCCGCTCCACGGGGTCCTTCAGGTCGTTGTGGTTGGCCCACACCAGCAGGCGCGCACCTTTTTCCTTGGCGTATGCAATCAGCTCTTCCGTCCACTCATAGTAGCCGTAATAGTTGTACTCGGGGTGGCCATTGGAGGAACCTCTGGGCTGCCAGCCCTCGTCCAACAGCAGGTACTCCCAGCCCATCTCGGCAGCAAAGTCCACGTACTTCATATAGACCTCGCCGCTGCTGGTAGACTCTCGGTTGAGCCAAGTCCAGGCGGTGACGCCGGACTCCACCCAGGAGAAGTCCCCTTCTGCATCGGGGCTCAGGGTCTCGGCCATGGTGTTGAGGTTGATCTCCTCCGGGGTGCCAATGACCACAAACCGCCAGGGAGAGGTAAAGGGCATCTGGGTCTCCGCGTCGCCGTTTTGCTCCACGGAGTGGTGGAAGTTCAGACTTCCGGTGCCGTCGCCCTGGAGATAGGTGCCACAGTAGTCGGGGCTCAGCGCCGCCTCAGAGATCAGGCACCAGGTCCCATCGGTGGTCTTGTACAGCAGAGGCATGCAATAGCGTCCATCCAGCTCTCGGGCGGCGTGCTCCCGCTCGATTTCCTCATTGTGGTTAATATAGTCCATGGCATAGGCGGTGCTACCAGCCGGAAGGGTCATGGTGGTGGACTCCGCAGAGATGGCCAGAGGCTGGCCGTCCTCCCCCCTCACCACGTAGCGGAAAGCCATGCCGTCGTCGTATACCCGCACAATCACGTCCAGTTGGGCGCCGTCCTCATGAGCGAAGGACAGGGTCATCTCCTTACCCGTGGCCTTCACATGAGACACCTTGGCCCCGTACAGGTCATACTCATCCACCACTTCAGTGGGCTCCGTCTGAGACAGGAAGGTGAGACTATTGGAGAAGTCTCCCGCGTCTGTGACCAAGCCCAGTTGGGAAGCATCCACCGCCAGCTGTCCGTCCTCCTGCACCACGTACTGAATCTGGCCGTCTGTAAGCAGGAACCGGGTGGAAATGGAGCCGTCGGGAGAGGTGATGTCCCAATAAGCTCCCTGCTCTGCTCCCACCAACAGCTGGGTCTGAGCGGTCTTCACCGTCTCACCCAGGGTGACTGTGACGGTCACGGTGGCCGTACCAGCGCCCACCGCCGTCAGGTTGCCGTGGCCGTCCACGGTGAGGATGGCCTCGTCGGAGCTCTCATAGGTGATGGCAGCCCCGCTCAGGTCTGCCTGCTCCCCGTTGACCTGCTCGCCCTGCACCTCGACAACGCCTGTCCCGTTCTCAGGCAGATAGCCGGGGGCAAACACGGAGATTTTACGCAGGTCGGTGGGATTTACATTGGGGTCCAGCACAAACTTGGCGTCGCCCCAGATACTATGGTCGTAATTTCCGTTGTCACCGCCGGTGGTGGTGATGAGGGTCAAGGTCTTGGCTCCGGCGGGAATCTCTACATCCAGCTCCTGGGTGTTGCTCCCGGAGAGGACCCCGGTCTTGGCCAGCTGCATCCCGTCGGCTTCTACGATGAATTCGCAGCTGCCTTGGCTGCGATTGACGCCTGCCACGGCCTGGAAACGCTGCACGCCCTTCCCCTCGATGTCATAGACCACCTTAGAAGCGTCATGGGCTGCAATTCCCTTGGCATAGGTGGTGCCGCCCAGCACGATGGGGTCATTGGAGCCATCCACACCGCAGTCCTTCTGGGCGGAGCCGTAGCCCACGGAGGCGGAGGCCCAGTCCCAATCGCTGGCATAGACCGTGTTCTGGTCCGGCTGTTCCACCTCAGTCTCCACAAAGAAGTCCAGCTGCTGGGGCTCAGCGTCCTGCTCATACTGGATGGTAAAGTTGGAGAAGGTGGCAGTGCTGCCGTTCTTCATGCTGTTGCCCGTGTACAGACCCACTTTCAAATCGTCGGCGCCCAGCCCCTCAAAGGAGGTCCAGGTCCGGCTGTCGTGCTCGGTCCAAGTCTCCTGGCCGTCCAGTCGATAGTAGCTGGTCACGGTAGTGCCGTCCTTGACGATACGAAGATCAATGGTCTCCTGGGTCTGGGACGGATCGACCTTGTTCTCAGGCCCCTCCACAAAGGCGTTGTCGTTGACGCCCTGGATACACAGGGCCTTGCCTCCAAACCAGGAGTGATACCGACGGGTCAAAGCAAAGTTGGCGTTGTCCCCGCCGTAGATAATCAGGCCCGCCGTCTGGTAGTCCTGATCGGGTTGGAAATCCAGGGTAGCGGAGATTTCAAAGTCCTCCGCCTCCACCGTGTGGAGGAACACATTCTTGGCCGTGTTACGGGCTGCACCGCCCTCATAGTACAGATCGCCGTACTGGGCGGTGATGTCCACCCGGCCCACACCCTGGGCCTGGTAGTGGGAGGTGTCCTCCCCCATGATCTCCCAGCCCTCTGCTAGCTCATAGTCCACGGTGGTGCCCCCGGCACTCCGGTCCGCCTGGACAGCCAACACCGACGTGGGCAGCATTGAGGTAAGCATACAGGCTGACAACACGCACGAGACGGTCCTTCGCAGCTTCATTTTGAGCTCTCCTCCTTTATGATTTCCGCATCATCCCGAGGCTCGCTCCCCGGGACCTCCTATGTACGTGTCTATTTATAGCAATTTTCACAAATAGAGCACAGTACTTTAACTTTCCAGGAAAAGTGGTA
>CABPXX010000113.1 GCA_902461475.1 uncultured Eubacteriales bacterium
CCTGGGGGGTAGAGGTGGCGGAGCTGGTGGCCGCCCTGGGCAAGCTGCTGTAAAGGAGGCCCCACCATGAAACAGAAGTTTTCCGTCACCGGCATGACCTGCGCCGCCTGTTCCGCCCACGTGGAAAAGGCGGTGAAGGGGCTGGATGGTGTCCAGGAGGTGCAGGTAAACCTGTTGGGCAACTCCATGTCGGTAACTTACAATGAGCCCCTGACCTCCCAGCAGATTTGCGAAGCGGTGGCCAAGGCCGGGTACGGGGCCACGGTGATGGGCGAAACAGCCGCCCCCACTCCCGCCCCTGTGTCCGACGCCCAGAAGTCCTTGAAGGTGCGCTTTGTCTCCTCCCTGGTCTTCCTGCTGCCCCTGTTCTACCTGTCCATGGGCCACATGATGGGCTGGCCCATCCCCCACTTTTTCCACGGCACCCAAAACGCCATGGTGTATGCCCTCACCCTCTTCTTGCTCACCCTGCCCCCGCTGATCATCAACCGGGCTTATTTTGTAAACGGCTTCCGCTCCCTCTGGCATCGGGCCCCCAATATGGACTCCCTCATCGCCGTGGGCTCCTCCGCCGCTGTGCTCTACGGCATTGTGGCCCTGTACGCCATCGGCTGGGGGCTGGGCCACGGGGACACCGCCCTGGTGGAGCGGTACGCCATGGACCTGTACTTTGAGTCTGCGGCCATGATTGTCACCCTCATCACCCTGGGCAAGTTCCTGGAGGCCCGCTCCAAGGGCAAGACTGGCCAGGCCATCGCCCGGCTCATGGACTTGAGCCCCAAGACCGCCACCGTGCTGCGGGACGGTCAAGAGGTGACCATCCCTACCCAGGAGGTACAGGTGGGGGACCTGCTCCTCATTCGCCCCGGCTCCTCCCTCCCCGTGGACGGGGTGGTGGTGTCTGGGGTGTCCAGCGTGGACGAGTCCCCCCTCACCGGGGAGTCCATCCCGGTGGACAAGGGAGAGGGAGACCGGGTGATGTCAGGCTGTCTCAACGGCTCTGGCATGCTCACCGTCCGGGCCACCCAGGTGGGCCAGGACACCACCCTGTCCCAGATGATCGCCCTGGTGGAGGAGGCCGCCTCCTCCAAGGCCCCCATCTCCCGGCTGGCCGACCGGGTGGCGGGTATCTTCGTCCCCGTGGTCATGGGCATTGCCCTGGTCACCGCCCTGATTTGGCTGGTCAGCGGCCACACCGTAGCCCAGGCCCTCACCTCTGCCGTGGCGGTGCTGGTCATCTCCTGTCCCTGTGCCCTGGGGCTGGCCACCCCTGTGGCCATTATGGTGGGCACCGGAGTGGGGGCTCAGAACGGCATTCTCATCAAATCTGCCCAGGCCCTGGAGCAGCTGGGCAAGGTGTCCTGCATCGTGCTGGACAAGACAGGCACCATCACCCAGGGCAAGCCCCAGGTGACGGGTGTGTACCCGGTGGGCCAGCTGTCCGAAAGCCAGCTGCTCACCATCGCCGCCAGCCTGGAGCACCCCTCCCAGCACCCTCTGGGCCAGGCCATTGTGGCCCACGCCCAGGCCCAGAACCTGCCCCTCCAGGAGGTGACGGACTTCCAGGCTGTCCACGGTAAGGGTGTGACGGGCACCCTCCAGGGTCTCCCCTTCCTGGCGGGCAACGGGGCCATGATGGAGGAAGCGGGGGTAGACCTGTCTTCCATGGCCCAGCGCACCCAGGATCTCACGGAAAAGGGACACACCCCGCTGTACTTCGCCCAGGGCACCACCCTGGTAGGTGTCATTGGGGTGGCAGACACCGTGAAGCCCACCAGCGCCCAGGCCGTGGCGGAACTGCACAAGCTGGGACTGGAGGTTGTGATGCTCACCGGAGACCACCCTGCCACCGCTCAGGCCATCGCCCAGGAGGTGGGGGTGTCCCAGGTCATCGCCCAGGTACTGCCCACAGAAAAAGAGGGTCACATCGCCCAGCTGCAAGCCCAGGGCCATCAGGTAGCCATGGTGGGAGACGGCATCAACGACGCCCCCGCTCTGGCCCGGGCAGAGGTGGGCATTGCCATTGGGGCAGGCTCAGACATTGCCCTGGACTCCGCCGACCTGGTACTGATGAAGAGCGACCTGCTGGACGCCGTCACCGCCGTGCGGCTATCCCGGGCCACCCTGCGCAACATCAAGGAAAACCTGTTCTGGGCCTTCTGCTACAACGCCATCTGTATCCCCGTGGCCGCCGGGGTGTTCTATCCCCTGTTCCATCTCCAGCTCTCCCCCATGCTGGCCTCTGCCGCCATGAGCCTGAGCTCGGTGTGCGTGGTCACCAACGCCCTGCGGCTGCGCCGCTTCCGCCCCACCAAATCGAATACCCCAGCGGTATGTCAAAATAGCTGCTGTGAATTGAAAGGAGAAGAACCTACCATGACTCAAACCATCCACATTCAGGGCATGATGTGCCCCCACTGCGTCAACCACGTCACCCAGGCCCTGAACGCCATCCCCGGCGTGTCCGCCCAGGTGGATCTGGAAAGCGGCACCGCCACCGTCACCGGAGACGTGTCCGCCGACACCCTCAAGGCCGCCGTGGAAGGGGCCGGATATCAGGTCACCGCCATCGACTGAATTCCAATCATCTCCCAGCACAACAGAGCGTGGAGCACCATCCTTGCGAAAGGCGCTCCACGCTCGTCTGTTGTTTCATCAGGAATTACCCTTCCCTTTGCACAAAATCAGGCAGGTACAAAAGGCCATCTCAAAAGCCAAGAAAAAGCCAACGCCCACTGTAAGGGCCTCACCCATACTCAAGCCATCCAGCCAAGCCGAAACGATGGACAGAAAAATCCATTCTACCAGCACAACCAGCATACCAGCCAGCACAGCATACCCAATTCTTCGTATCATCCGCTCTCTC
The DNA here is from genome assembly GCA_902461475.1 of uncultured Eubacteriales bacterium. GTDB lineage: Bacteria > Bacillota > Clostridia > Oscillospirales > Oscillospiraceae > Enterenecus. Next base: position 2,867 of record CABPXX010000113.1, read on the forward strand.
CTCCCCTTTTTCTATCGCTCAGTATAGCACAGCCTCACAGGAAACACAACCGCAGCCAATTTTCTTCTAAAAATCTTAATGGAACTATAATCCACTGCACCTTTCCTTTTTCCCCATATTCTGCTACACTGTCTCTATCTTCCCCAAGGAGGTAGAAACACGTGAACCCACGTATCAAACAGGCCCTGTTGTGGCTTGTCACCATAGCCTTGCTGGGCGGCTGCGTCTACGCCCTGTACGCCACTGGCTTTTTCCAGACCCTCCACTCCAGGTTGGCCATGGAGGCCTATATCGCCCAGTTCTCTCCCTGGTCCCACCTGATGTACTTTGTCATTCAGCTCATTTCGGTGATCGTCGCTCCCATTCCCAGCAACATCACCGCTCTGGTGGGGGCTGTGATGTTTGGATTCTGGCCCGCCTTTCTCCTCACCTGGGGGGCGGTGGTGCTGGGCTCTGTCATCGTCTTTCTCCTGGCCCGGGTGCTGGGCCACAAGTTTGTCCACCAGTTTGTCAGTGAGAAGGTGTCCGGCAAGTACCTGGACGTCATCCAGCGCAAGCGAGACGTCTTTCTCTTTCTGGCCTTCCTCTTTCCCTTCTTCCCCGACGACCTGCTGTGCATTCTGGCAGGGCTCACCGACCTGAGCCTGAAACGATTCCTCATCCTCTGCCTGGTTGCCCGGCCCTGGGGCCTTCTGGTGGCCTGCGGCGTGGGTGGCTCCGCCCTCTCCGTCCCTCCTTGGGCCATGGCCCTCATGGGCCTGGTGGGGCTGGCGGTCTTTCTCGTGGCTCTACGGTACGGGGATAAGGTGGAACAAGCTATTTTACAGCGCATGAACAAAGAGTAAAAACTTCCCGTCCGGCGGTGCCGGACGGGAAGTTTTCTTGTTACCAAACGAGAGTTGCAAAGTAGTCGTCGGGAGTCTCCGCCCGGCGCATCAGCTCCACCGAGCCGTCCCGCTTGAGCAGCAGCTCCGCCGAACGCAGCTTGCCGTTGTACTGGTAGCCCATGGCGAAGCCGTGGGCCCCGGTGTCGTGGATGACCAGAATGTCACCCTTGTCGATCTGGGGCAGAGCGCGGTCAATGGCAAACTTATCGCTGTTTTCACACAGGGAGCCCACCACGTCGTAGACGTGGTCACAGGGGGCGTCCTCCTTGCCCAGCACCGTGATATGGTGGTAAGCCCCGTAGATGGCGGGGCGCATCAGGTTGGCGGCGCAGGCGTCTACCCCGATATACTCCTTGTAGATGTGCTTTTCGTGGACAGCGGTGGTGACCAGGTGTCCATAGGGGGCCAGCATGAAGCGGCCCAGCTCGGTGCAAAGGGAGATATCCCCCATGCCAGCGGGCACCAAGATCTCCTCGTAGGCTTTCCGCACACCCTCGCCGATGATGGCGATGTCGTTGGCGGGCTGCTCCGGGCGGTAGGGCACGCCCACACCGCCGGACAGGTTGAGGAAGGTGATATGGCAGCCAGTGTCCCGCTGCAGTTCCACGGCCAGCTCGAAGAGCACCCGGGCCAGAGCGGGATAGTAGTCGTTGGACAGGGTGTTGGAGGCCAGGAAGGCGTGGATGCCGAAGTTCTTGGCTCCCAGCCCCTTCAGGCGAGTGAACGCCTCCTTCATCTGCTCCTTGGTCATGCCGTACTTGGCGTCCCCCGGCTTGTCCATGACCTGGAAGCCCTCTTTGCTCTCGCCCCGGGTGAAGGTGCCGCCGGGATTATAGCGGCAGGAGATGGTCTCAGGGACACAGCCCAGAGTATCGTAGAGGAAGTCCACGTGGGTCAGGTCGTCCAGGTTGATGATGGCCCCCAGCTTGTGGGCGTAGCGGAACTCCTCGGCGGGGGTCTCGTTGGAGGAGAACATGATCTCATGGCCGGTAAAGCCACAGCGCTCTGCCATCATCAGCTCGGTGAGGGAGGAGCAGTCCACGCCACAGCCCTGGGCGTGGAGCAGCTTCAAAATGCCGGGGGTGGGGGTGGCTTTCACGGCGAAATATTCCTTAAAGCCGGGATTCCAGGAGAAAGCCTGGTACAGCTTCTTGGCATTGTCTTCAATCCCCGCCTGGTCGTAGATGTGGAACGGGGTGGGATAGGTCTCACGAATCTCCTTGGCCTGAGCCAGGGTGAGGAACGGTTTCTTCATGGTTTTCTCTCCTTTGATGCGGCTGACGCTCCCCTTTGAACGAGACCGCAGATATATCACGCTTTATCATACTAAAAGGATAGAATTTTGTCAACCATGAGAAATTCCCCACTTCCCCTCAATTTGGTCTCAACTCCCTCCACAGGCGGTGGAGGCTGGCGGCCAGCAGAACCAGGCAGTACACCAGCGCCCCAATGGCCACAATGAGGATGAAGTCCCGGGTGGCGCAATAGGACACCGTGGTAACGCCCAGCACAATGAGGTGTCCCACCCCATAGGCGGGAGGCAACAGCAGGGCCCGCCCCACCCATTGCCGGACCTTGGGCTTCTTCTTCGCTGCGCACCACACCAACAGGAGCACCAAAAACACC
>CABPXX010000114.1 GCA_902461475.1 uncultured Eubacteriales bacterium
TGCCGGTGCCCACCTGGGCGGCGATGGCGGTGGCCAGGGCCTGGAAGGAGCTCATGCCCTGGGCCTGGGCCCCGCCCCGCAGGGACAGGTTGCCAAAGACCTTTTTCATGCCCTCGCCAAAGCAGCGCACCTGCACAAACCGGGTGCGGATGGAGTAGAACAGGCCCACGCCAATGAGCAGAAATACCAGAATGTAGCTGGATAGGTAGTCATTTAAGGCGTTGACCACGGGTAAAAGTGCGGCTTCCAATTGCTGAACCATGTTGAACCCTCTCCTCGAGCTGTTTTTGACAAAACAAAAACAGGTTGCGGAATGGAATACTCCGCAACCTGAGGAAATGACTGTGCTGACACCGACTCCCCCAATGGGGAGCGGGTGCGTCGGCGTATGATTTCCTCTGTCCTTTTGCCTGAGAGATTGGTGGGAACCAGCGGTCCCCACGTTGCACCTTCGGCACTCATTGCTGAGCTTCTCCAGAGTTACATCCACGTACAGTCCTCACCCCGTGTTCCGGGGAACCTGAGAGTGTCACTCCTTCGGTAGGCCGACCCTGGCCTTTTCCTGCACGCTTCGTCTGCTTTTGTTTTGTTGTGATGGACATTATACCGCCGCATGCGGACAGTGTCAAGGGGGGATTGATGGTTTCAAATGTTTCAGGTTCCAACTTGCCAGCCTGGGAAGGTATCCGGGGCTATAGGGGGTTCTGTGCTGTACTGGGGGAATTTTTTTATCAGTGGAAGCAGCTTGTTAGTAAATTTTCGACTTTCTAAGGGGCGGCTACAGTGGTAAAATATCCATGGCCCAACCGAGGGCGGCACTGCCCCTCGGGCCCATTACCCTTATAATTTTCAATTTCCTCTTTTTTCTCGTGGGGGAGTATGGTATACTACATAAGTTAAAATGGGTTTTTCTACCCAAGCACTGAACCAGAAAGGAAGCGCGCAACATGGGTTTGTTTACGAAAATATTTGGCACCCCGTCCCAACGGGCGGTCAAGGCGCTCACCCCCCTCGTGGATAAAATTGAGGCCCTGGAAGAGGAAATGAAGGCTCTGTCCGACCAGCAGCTGCGGGCAAAAACCGACGAGTTTAAGGCCCGTCTGGCCAACGGCGAGACCCTGGACGACATTCTCCCCGAGGCCTTTGCCGTGTGTCGGGAGGCAGACTGGCGTGTTCTGGGTATGCGTCCCTATCGGGTGCAGCTCATCGGCGGCATCATCCTCCACCAGGGCCGTATCGCTGAGATGCGCACCGGTGAAGGTAAGACCCTGGTGGCCACCCTGCCCGCCTACTTGAACGGCCTGTCCGGCAAGGGCGTGCACATCATCACCGTCAACGACTACCTGGCCAAGCGTGACTCGGAGTGGATGGGTAAGGTCTACCGATTCCTGGGGCTCTCGGTGGGCCTGGTCATCCACGGCGTGGACAAGGAGGCAAAGAAGGCCGCCTACGCCGCCGACATCACCTACGGCACCAACAACGAGTTTGGCTTTGACTACCTGCGAGACAACATGGCCATCTACTCCAAGGAGCTGGTGCAGCGTGGCCACAACTTCGCCATCGTGGACGAGGTGGACTCCATCCTCATCGATGAGGCCCGTACCCCTCTGATCATCTCCGGTCAGGGCGAGAAGTCCACCCAGCTTTACCAGCTGGTGGATAACTTCGTGGCCCGTCTGACCTGCCAGCGTGTGGCCTCCGTGGATGCCAAGGAGGAGGAGGACGTCAACATCGATGCCGACTACATCGTGGACGAGAAGGCCCGCACCGCCACCCTCACCGCCCGTGGCGTGGCCAAAGCTGAGCAGCAGTTCAACCTGGAGAACCTGTCCGACCCCGAGAACACCACCCTGTCCCACCACATCAACCAGGCCATCAAGGCCCGCGGCGTCATGCGCCGGGACATTGACTACGTGGTGAAGGACGGCGAGGTTATCATCGTCGACGAGTTCACCGGCCGTCTCATGTACGGCCGCCGCTATAACGAGGGCCTGCACCAGGCCATCGAGGCCAAGGAGCACGTCACCGTGGCCCACGAGTCCAAGACCCTGGCCACCATCACCTTCCAGAACTACTTCCGTCTCTACGACAAGCTGTCCGGTATGACCGGTACCGCCATGACCGAGGAGGAGGAGTTCGGCCAGATCTACTCCCTGGATATCGTGGAGATTCCCACCAACCGCCCCGTGGCCCGTGTGGACCACCCCGACCAGGTGTACAAGACCCAGACCGGCAAGTACCGGGCCGTGGTCCGTCAGATCAAGGAGTGCCACGAGAAGGGCCAGCCTGTGCTGGTGGGTACCGTGTCCATTGAGATCTCTGAGCTGGTGAGCAAGCTGCTGACCCGGGAGGGCATTCCCCACAACGTGTTGAACGCCAAGCACCACGACAAGGAAGCGGAGATCGTGGCCCAGGCCGGTAAGCTGGGCGCCGTCACCGTGGCCACCAACATGGCCGGCCGTGGTACCGATATTATGCTGGGCGGTAACGCCGAGTACATGGCCAAGGCTCTGCTGCGCCGCCAGGGTATGAGCGACGAGCTGCTGGCTGAGTGCGATGGCCACGCCGACACCGACAACGAGGAGATTCTCGCCGCCCGTGAGGCCTTCGCCCAGGCTGAGGCCCAGTTCAAGGCCGAGATCAAGGAAGAGGCCGAGAAGGTCCGGGAAGTGGGCGGCCTGTACATCCTGGGCACCGAGCGCCACGAGTCCCGCCGTATCGACAACCAGCTGCGTGGCCGTGCCGGCCGTCAGGGCGACCCCGGCGAGAGCTGCTTCTTCCTGTCCCTGGAAGACGACATCCTCCGCCTGTTCGCCTCCGACTGGATTCAGAGCGTCATGGATAAGCTGGGTGTGGACGAGGACACCCCCCTGGACCAGAAGATGCTGTCCAACGCCATCGAGAAGGCCCAGCGGAAGGTGGAGTCCCAGAACTTCCAGATCCGTAAGACCGTGCTGGAGTACGACGACGTGATGAACACCCAGCGTGAGGTCATCTACAAGCAGCGCCGCCAGGTGCTGGACGGCGAGGACGTCCACGCCGCCATTGAGAATATGCTCACCACCACCGTCACCAACCTCATCGCCGGACACACCGGAGAGCAGGGCAAGCTGGACGAGGCTGGCTTCAAGGTGGCCATGGCCCCCTGGGTCAACGTGATGTTCACCACTGAGCAGCTGGACGATGTGAAGGGACAGCTGGGAAGCCTGTCCACCCAGGCCCTCACCGACAAGCTGCTGGAGCTGGCCCATGCCAACTACGAGCACCAGGCCGACTCCATTGCCCAGCAGTTGGCGGAACTGGGCCAGACCGCCATCCAGAACCCCATGGGCGAGCTGGAGCGGGTCATTCTGCTGCGCGTGGTGGATGAGTACTGGATGGACCACATCGACGCCATGACCGAGCTGCGCCAGGGCATCGGCCTGCGGGCTTACGGCCAGTCTGACCCCGTGGTGGAGTACAAGCGGGAAGGCTACGACATGTTCGAGGAGATGATCGCCGCCATCCAGGAGGAGACTCTGCGGCGTCTGTACTCCGCCCGCATCCGCACCAACCAGGGCATCCAGCGTCAGCGTGTGGCCAAGGTCACCGGCGAGTCCGGCGGCTCGGACAAGACCGTGACCCAGCAGCCCACCAAGAAGACGGTAAAGATCGGCCGCAACGACCTGTGCCCCTGCGGGTCCGGCCTGAAGTGGAAGAAGTGCACCTGCGAGCAGTACCACCACGGGAAAGAGTAACCTTTGTGACCCAATCACCGGGAGGTAACCCACCATGACAATTGTCCAGAAGCAACATCAATCTGTGGTCTTTTTGGCCTCTGAGGAGATGGAAAAGGCCGGAGGGGTGGCCCACGGCTTCTCCACCCGCCTGGGCGGCATCTCAGAGGGCATGTGGGCGTCCCTGAACCTGGGCGTGAGCCGAGGGGACGACCCGGACCATGTGCGGGAGAACTACCATCGGTTTCTGACCGCCATCGGGGCCCAAGGGCCCCGGATGGCCATGTCCAATCAAGTCCATGAAAACCATGTGCGGGTGATCACCAAGGCAGATGTGAAGGAGGACCCCTACGAGAAGGTGACCTACGAGGCCGACGGCCTGGTCACCGACCTGCCCGGGGTGACCCTGGTGATCTTCTCCGCCGACTGTCTGCCCATCTTGTACTATGACCCGGTGCGCCAGGGGGGGGCCGCCGCCCATGCCGGGTGGCGGGGAACCGCCGCCGACATCGCTGGGGCGGTGGTGCGCAAGATGGAGGAGGTATACGGCTGTGACCCCCAGAACATCCTGGCCGCCATCGGCCCGGGCATCGGCCCCTGCTGCTTTGAGACCCATGAGGACGTGCCCAACGCCATGATGGCCGCCTTCTCCACCCCGGTGCTCAAGTACCTGCACATCCAGGAAAACGGCAAGTATTCCGTGGATTTGAAGGGCATCAACGCCATGCGCCTGGAAAAGGCGGGAGTGCCCACCGAGAACATCGGCGTCTGTGAGCTGTGCACCAGCTGCCACCCGGACCTGTTCTGGAGCCACCGCCAGGTGGGCACCAACCGGGGCTCCATGGCCGCCGCCATTGGTTTGAAATGAGACGCAAGACCCAACTAGCGGCCCTGGCCGTGGCAGGAGCGCTGCTCCTGTCCGGCTGCACCGCCGCCACGGAGGAGAACCTGGCACCGTCGGCCGCCCCCACCGGGACGGTGCAGCCGGGCCCGACCGAGAACTTCTCCCTGGCCTATGACCCCAAACAGACCATGCACCCCATCACCGGCACCAACGGGGCGAATTTGGAGCTGGGGGGATTGGTGTACCAGGGCCTGTATGAGCTGGACCAGAGTTTCCAGCCCCAGCCCCAGCTGGCCGCCGGGGCCACCGCCGGGTCCGACGGCCTGACTTGGAGGGTGGAGGTGGCTCAGGGGGTGTGCTTCTCCGACGGCACCCCCCTCACCGCCGCCCATGTGGTCTCCTCTCTGGAGATCGCCCGCACCGCCACCCGGTACCAAAACCGTCTGTCCGGCGTCACTGGGGTGGCCCAGACCGGGACCTATACCCTCACCATCACCCTGTCCCGCCCCAACGCCAACCTGCCCGCCCTGCTGGACATTCCGGTGGTGCTGGAGCGGGAGGGACAGGACCCCTTGGGCACCGGGCCCTACCTGTTGCAGGACGGGGCCCTGGTCCCGAACCCCTACAGCGGCCAGGTGGACGCCCTGCCCGCAGAGACCATCCCCCTGGTGGAGGTGAGCACTCCAGACCGGCGCAAGGCCGCCTTTGACAGCGGTGAGGTGTGGATGGCCACCACCCAGTTTTCCGCCCCCCCGGCGGTGGGGTACCCCGGCACCCGTCTCCCCCCGG
>CABPXX010000115.1 GCA_902461475.1 uncultured Eubacteriales bacterium
GGGCCACCCGCTCCACCGACTTCAAGGTGTTGTCCAGATCGTCGGGGGCAGCGGTGGACGGGTTGATGCCCACACAGATGAGGGGTCGCTTGCCCCGGGTGGCCAAAATGTATCGGTACTCGCAGTAAAAGGGGGGCACGTACAGCCACCGATTGACGTCATAGTCCTCTTTGGGAGTGAGCGCCTGGTCCAGCGCCTCTTGGAAGGGCAACAGCTCAAGCAAGCTGGTTTCGCCGATGGGAATGTGCATGGAGGGTCCTCCTTGATGTTTTTTCCCATCATACCACGGGGACGGGGAAATGGAAAGCGTCCCCGCCTTGCTTTTTTTCTCCTGGTCGTTTATCATACTGATATCGACTTTGGAGAGGAGGGCTGATTATGCCAAAGCAGCGCCATCACTGGGTGGGCATGCGCATGGTAAAGACCGTCATTGCCGTATTTATCTGCGGTATCTTCGGCTATGTGCGGGGCGAGCCCGCCTTTTATTCTATGATTGCCGCGGTCATCTGCATGCAGAACTCCACCGACAAGACCATCACCTCCTCGGTAAACCGAGCCATCGGCACACTGGTGGGCGGCCTGTACGGTATCATCATCCTCTGCGGCCTGGAATTCTTCCACGCCGAGAATCTGGATTTGCTGCGCTATACCCTGGTGTCCCTCACCATCATCCCCCTCATTCGCACCGCCCTGTTGCTCAAGCGGCCCTCCAGCGCCTCTCTGTCCTGCGTGGTGTTTCTGTGCGTCACCGTCAACCACAACACGGACAGCTCCCCCGCCCTCTTCGCCCTCCAGCGTATGGTGGACACCTTGGCGGGCGTGGCGGTGACCTGTGTCATCGACCTGCTGTTGCCCTACCACCCAAAGCCGGAAGAGGTCCCCGCCCCTGCCGAGCCCCCTTCCACCACCGACACCACACCCAAGGAGCCCAAATCATGACATATACTCAGGTCCTTCCCGCCCGTTTTCTCTCCCGCCCCAACCGCTTTGTGGCCCAGGTAGAAGTGGACGGACACACGGAAACGGTCCATGTAAAAAACACCGGGCGGTGCCGGGAACTGCTCATTCCAGGCCGCACCGTCTACCTCACCCCAGGGGACAACCCCAAGCGTAAGACCCCCTATGACCTCATCGCCGTGGACAAGGACGGCCTGCTGGTGAACATGGATGCCCAGGCCCCCAACCAGGTCTTTGCGGAGTGGGCCAGGGCGGGAGACTTCGTCCCCGGCCTCACCCTGCTGCGCCCGGAGACCACCTGGGGCAATTCCCGCTTTGACTTCTACTGGGAAGCAGGGGACCGCCGAGGCTTTGTGGAGGTGAAGGGATGCACCCTGGAGGAGGATGGCCACTGCCGCTTCCCCGACGCCCCCACCACCCGAGGCATGCGCCACCTGCAAGAGCTGGAAGCCAGCCTGCAAGAGGGCTATGAGGCCGCCGTGTGCTTTGTCATTCAGATGGCGGGCATGAAAGATTTCGCCCCCAACGATGCCACCCACCCGGAGTTTGGTGCTGCCCTGCGCCAGGCCTCAGCGGCGGGGGTGCAGGTGCTGGCTCTGGAGTGTACCGTCACCCCGGACACCCTAACCATGGATACGCCTGTCCCAGTTGTATTGTAAAAATGCAAGTTCGCTTTTATCAACTTGCAAAAATATCCATGCGACTGGAAGCTTTTTTGGTTTAAGTTGCCAAATTTGCCATTGGCCCATTGACATGCTGCAAATAGGGGCGTATACTGCGCCCATAAACAGCAAAGGCGCTGCGGAAACAAACCCGCAGCGCCTTGTGCTTTTTTCGCAAGGGGGCGAACGCCGGGAGGGCGTTTGTCCCCTTGTCATTTTGTTGAGGGAGGAATCACTATGACGTATTCAGCAGTCAACACCATTTGGGTCCTGGTGGGCGCAGCCCTGGTCTTCTTCATGCAGGCGGGGTTTGCCATGTGCGAGGCGGGGTTCACCCGGGCCAAGAACACCGGCAACATCCTGATGAAAAAACCTCATGGACTTCTGCATCGGCACCCCGGTCTTCTGGCTGGTGGGCTTCGGGCTCATGTTTGGCGGTTCGGGGGCCATCATCGGCGGGTTTGACCCCCTGGTACAGGGGGACTACTCCTCCATCTTGCCCAGTGGGGTCCCGCTGGCCGCCTTTTTGATCTTCCAGACGGTGTTCTGTGCCACCGCTGCCACCATCGTGTCGGGGGCCATGGCAGAGCGCACCAAGTTCGTCTCCTACTGCATCTACTCCCTGATGATCTCTCTGGTCATCTACCCCATCTCCGGCCACTGGATTTGGGGCGGCGGCTGGCTGAGTCAGCTGGGCTTCCACGACTTTGCAGGCTCCACCGCAGTCCACATGGTGGGCGGCACCGCCGCCCTGGTGGGGGCCAAGATCCTGGGCCCCCGCATTGGCAAGTATGACGAAAAGGGCAAGTCCCGGGCCATTCTGGGCCACAACCTGTCCATTGCCGCCCTGGGCGTGTTTATCCTGTGGTTCTGCTGGTTCGGCTTCAACGGCGGCTCCCCCGTGGCCATGGACAATGGCGCCCCCCCACCGCCAGGCGGCAACATCTTCTGTACCACCAACATGTCCGCAGCTGTGGCCACCGTCACCTGCATGCTCTTCACCTGGATTCGCTTTAAAAAGCCCGACGTGTCCATGACCTTCAACGCCACTCTGGGCGGCTTGGTGGCGGTCACCGCTGGCTGTGATATGGTCTCCATCGGTGGCGCCGCCATCATCGGCATCTGTGCCGGGATCGCCCTGCCCCTGGCGGTGGAGTTCTTCGACAAGGTGGTCAAGATCGACGACCCCGTGGGCGCCATCTCGGTGCACGGGGTGTGCGGTGCCATGGGCACCATCCTCACCGGCTTCCTCTCCGTGGACCAGGGCCTGCTCTACGGCCACGGTGTCTCCTTCCTGGGCGTCCAGGTGCTGGGCGTGGTATCCGTCATGGCCTGGGTAGTGGTGACCATGACCGTGGTGTTCACCGTTATCAAGCTCACCATCGGCCTGCGGGCATCCCAGCACGAGGAGATCGAGGGCCTGGACCCCACCGAGCACGGCCTGGCCACTGCCTATGCAGGGTTTGCCATCACCGAGACTGTGGCCTCCACCGCTTCCACCTCCTCTGCGGCCCCCGTGGCCGCTGCCGTGGACGAGGCCGTCCCCATCCAGGTGCGGAAGACTGCCGCCACTCCCGCCTCGGATGTGAAGCTGTCCAAGGTGACCATCGTGTGCAACGCCTCCCGGTTTGAGGGCCTGAAAGCCGCCATGGCCCGCATCGGTGTCACCGGCATGACGGTAGCTCAGGTCCAGGGCTGCGGTGTCCAGAAGGGCAAGACCGAGTACTACCGTGGCGTGCCCATGACCTTAAACTTACTGCCCAAGCTGCAAGTGGACATCGTGGTATCCAAAGTGCCTGTTTCCAAGGTCATTGAGGCGGCCCAGACGTCCCTATACACCGGACACATCGGCGACGGCAAGATTTTCGTCTATGATGTGGAACAGGTGGTGCGGGTACGCACTGGGAAAACCGGATTTGACGCCCTTCAGGGGGACGAATAATCCCCATCTCTCCTCTCTGGGAAGGCCCGGAACCGCCAAAGCGGTCCCGGGCCTTCTTCCTTTCCCTGCTCTGGAAAAATTCGTTGCTTTTTCCCGCCTGTGACGGTATAATGAGTAAGTTATTAACGAATGAAGGAGCGTGTCCCTATGCCTGAGGAACTCAACCCCGTAGTGTCCCAGAATTTTATCCACAATTTCATTGATGAGGATATTGCACAGGGCGGCCAGTACCAAGGCATGACCGTCCACACCCGTTTTCCCCCCGAGCCCAACGGCTATCTCCACATCGGCCACTGCAAGGCCCTGACCATCGACTTCGGCACCGCCGAGAAGTACGGCGGTCTGTGCAACCTGCGTATGGACGACACCAACCCCGCCAAGGAGGATACCGAGTATGTGGAGGCCATCCAGGAGGACATCCACTGGCTGGGCTTTGACTGGGGCGACCGATTCTTCTACGCCTCGGACTACTTTGAGAAGATGTACGAGTATGCCGTGGAGCTCATTAAGAAGGGCCTGGCCTACGTGTGCGAGCTGACTCCCGAGGAGTTCAAGGCCAACCGCGGCTCCATCGGCGTCCCCGCCACCTCTCCCTGGCGTGACCGTCCCATCGAGGAGTCTCTGGACCTGTTCGCCCGGATGCGGGCCGGAGAATTTGAAAACGGCAAATATACCCTGCGTGCCAAGATTGACCTGGCCAGCGGCAACTTCAACATGCGTGACCCGGTGATTTACCGCATCAACCACGCCCATCACCACCGCCAGGGCAACAAGTGGTGCATCTACCCCATGTACGACTTCGCCCACCCCATTGAGGACGCCCTGGAGGGGATCACCCACTCCCTGTGCTCCCTGGAGTTTGAGGACCACCGCCCCCTGTACGACTGGGTGGTGTCCAATGTGTCCATCCCCTACCACAAGCCCCGCCAGATCGAGTTTGCCCGCCTGGGTATCAACTACACCGTGATGAGCAAGCGCAAGCTGCGCCAGCTGGTGGAGGAGAACCGGGTGTCCGGCTGGGACGACCCCCGTATGCCCACCCTGTGCGGCCTGCGCCGCCGTGGCTACACCCCCCGTTCCATCCGCAACTTCTGTGAGCGCATCGGCGTGGCCAAGGCCACCAATACCATTGAGTACGCCTTCTTGGAGTACTGCCTGCGGGAGGACCTGAACGAGACCGCCCAGCGGGTGATGGCGGTGCTGCGTCCCGTGAAGCTGACCATCACCAACTATCCCGAGGGCCAGAGCGAGACCTTCGAGGTGGAGAACAACCCCAACCGTCCCGAGGACGGTACCCGCACCGTCACTTTCTCCCGCAACCTGTACATTGAGGCGGAGGACTTCCTGGAGACTCCCATCCCCAAGTACAAGCGCCTGACCCCCAACGGCCTGGAGTGCCGTTTGAAGGGTGCCTACCTCATCACCTGCACCGGCTGCGTCAAGGACGAGAATGGCAACGTGGTGGAGGTTCTGGCCACCTATGACCCCGAGTCCCGAGGCGGCAACCCCGCCGACGGCCGCAAGGTGAAGGGCGCCACCATCCACTGGGTTGACGCCGCCACCGCTCTGGATGCGGAGATTCGCCTGTATGACAACCTGTTCTCCGACCCCGATCCCGATGCCGGAGACAAGAACTTCCTGGACTGCCTGAACCCCAACTCTCTGGAGGTACTCCAGGGCGCCAAGGTGGAGGCCAGCTTGGCAGGTGCCCAGAAGGCCGACCGCTTCCAG
>CABPXX010000116.1 GCA_902461475.1 uncultured Eubacteriales bacterium
CGCTGCTTCACCAGGGCAGCAAAAGTCTCCACGCTCTGGGCTTCCACCTGGCCAATCCGTCCAATGCCATAGGGGTTTCCCTGCTCGTCCACTCCGTCCTGGCTCAGCTGCTCCACCTGGGTCAACCCCAGCTTGCAGGCCAGGGCGTCGTTGACCCCCTCTGCTACAGCGTCCAGATTGGTGTGGGCGCAGACGGCGGCAATGCCGTGCTCTGCCATGGTCAGCAGAAGGTCTCCGCCGGGAGTGACGTCAGTGAGCTGTTTGACCCCTTCCCAGATCACCGGGTGGTGGGACACAATGAGCTGTGCTCCCAGCTCCACCGCCTCGTCCACCACGTCTCTGGTGATGTCCAGGGCGATGAGAACCCGGTCCACCGAGGCGTTGCGCCGCCCTACCAGGAAACCGGCGTTGTCAAACCCCAGCTGGTATTGAAAGGGGGCCTTCTTCTGGATGGCCTCATAGATTTGCTGTACGGTGTTCATGCTTCCAGCTCCTTTTTCATCTCAACCATTCCTGCCAGCACCTGCTCCAGCTGCTCCACCACCGCCCGGTCCGGGTTGGCAGAGGCCTTCTGTCCGTCCAGGGCCCGGCGCACCTTGCCCTCCATCATAGACAGGTATGCCCCTCTCAGAGGCTGTGGGGTGTTGCGCCCCACCCAGAGCTCTGCCGGGGTCATGGGGACATCCTGACCGCCCCGCACGGTGAGCACGGTATACATACGGCTTCCTTCTTGGCACAGGGTCTCGTGCTCCACCCGATAGCCGTTTTCCACCAGCCACTGTCGGAGGTCCGGGAAGGAGGTCATGGGCTGAAGGAGCAGCAAGGTGTTCTCACGGGTCCAGGGAGCCTGCTCCAAAATGGCGGCAATAGTCTCCCCGCCCATGCCTGCGATGGCCACCACGTCCGCCTCCCCTGCCTGGATACCGGATAAACCGTCACACAGGCGCAGAGAGTATACCGTGACCGGACCGCCGGGCGCGGGAGCCCCGGTCCCGCCACTCCGTGCTGCTCCACCGTCTCCTTGGCCCGGGACAAGGGGCCCTCTCGCAAATCCGAGGCGATGGCGGAGGGGATACGTCCCTCTAACAGCAGCCATGCCGGCAGTAGTGCATGGTCCGTGCCCACATCTGCCAGCACCGAGCCCTGGGGGACCTGCTGGGCAATGGCACGCAATCTCGGCGTCAATTCCATAAAAATCCCTCATTTTCATCAGATACAAGAAAAGAGCGGTTACCCGCTCTTTTCCCGCAATGGTTTTTATTCGCCGATGTTGGCGTTGAGCTTCTCCAGCAGAGCGTTCACGTCCACGCCGTGGACCATGCAGGCCTGCTCCACAGTCTCACCCCGGGAAGAGGGGCAGCCCAGGCAGTGCATGCCGATGGACAGGAAGATGGGGGCAGTCTGAGGAGCGATGTCCAGAATATCGCCGATGATAGTATCCTTCGTAATCTTAGCCATGTGATATGACCTCCTGATCTAGTTTGTCGAACAGTGATAGTATATCCAACCCTGCAAGGTTTTGCAAGGGTCAGTTGGGGAACTCACTGGCATTCCTTCAAGAACGCCTCCAGGCGGTCCATGCCCTTCTTGATGTTCTCCATGGAGATGGCATAGGACCAGCGCACAAAGTTGGGGGCACCGAAGGCGGTACCAGGCACGGTGGCCACCAGACCATACTTCAAGAAGGCCTGGGAGAAGTCGTCACAGGTGTTGATCACCTGGCCGTGGACGGTGCGGCCCACCAGCTTCTCCATGTTCATCATCACGTAGAAAGCGCCCTCGGGCTTGATGCAGCTGACACCCTCCACCTGGTTCATACGCTCCACCAGGTAGTTGCGCCGCTCCTCAAAGGCCTGCCGCATGGTCTCAATCTTCTCCTGAGAGCCGCTGAGGGCCGCCTCTGCCGCCTTCTGGGAAATGGTGCAGCAGGAGCCCGCACAGTGACTGAGGTAGTTGCTCATGACCTTGATGATCTCAGGCTCAGCCAGAGCGTAGCCAATGCGCCAGCCCGTCATAGCGTAGGCCTTTGAGACACCGTTGATGAGGATGGTGCGCTTCTTTACCTCTTCGCCCAGGCTGGCCACAGAGGTAAATTTCAGCCCATCATAGAGCAGGCAGGAGTAGATCTCATCGGCGATGATGTACAGGTCGTTCTCCACGCACACATCCACCAGAGCCTTCAGCTCCTCCCCGTTGTACACCATGCCGGTGGGGTTGGAGGGATTGTTGAGAATCATAGCCTTGGTCTTGGGGGTAATGGCATCCCGCAGCTGCTGAGCGGTAATTTTAAACCCGGCAGACTCCTCCGCCGTCACCACCACAGGCACGCCGCCCATCATGCGGACCAGCTCAATGTAGCTGACCCAGTAGGGAGCCGGGACGATCACCTCATCCCCGGGATTGACCAGAGCCCGGAGAGCCACATACACACAGTGCTTGGCACCAGCGGCCACCATCACCTGGGACGGCTCATACTCCACGTGGAAGTCCGCCTTCACTCGGTCGCACACCGCCTTCTTAATGCCGGGCAGACCGGAAGCGGGGGTGTAGCGGGTGTTGTTCTCCTCAATGGCCCGGATGCCAGCGGCCTTGATCTCGTCCGGGGTGTTAAAATCCGGCTCACCAGCGCCAAATCCCACCACGTCAATGCCGTCGGCCTTCATCTGCTTGGCCAGAGAGTCAATGGCCATGGTGCTGGATGCCTGCACCTGAGAGGCAATCTTGGACAATTCTTTCAAGTCAATCCCTCCGTACACTTCATTTGTGACATATTATATCGTCTTTCTTGCACATATGCAAGAGTCAATCCCATGGATACGGGTTATTTTGCATGTTACAGCGTCTTGTGCTGCAAAATTTACCGGGTGCGCTTGGTGGTATTCTTGCGGTAGAGAAAATACAGCCCCTTGACCATCAGGTCCCGGTCGTACTGAATCTCATGGTGACAGTGGCGGAAAATCTCCGGGGCATACTCTCCCGTAGCCACCACAGAGGCGGCCTTCTCCCCGGCAGACTGCTCCATCTCGTCAATGAGGCGATCAATGGACCCGGCATACCCGTACACCACACCCGCTCGCATGGAGTCCACCGTGTTGCGGCCTAGGGGAGAATCCACCTTCCCCATGGCGATGTGGGGCAACTGGGCCCCGTTGTCGGATAGGGCCTCCAGAGCAATGGCCATACCAGGCATAATGGAGCATCCCTCATAGGAGGCCTGACGCATGTAGGAGAAGGACAGAGCGGTGCCCGAGTTAATGACAATGGACGGGGACGGATACAGCGCCACCGCTGCCACCGCCGAAGCCACAATGTTGCTGCCCAGCTGGTTATGCACATCCGCCCGGATATTCAGCCCGGTTTTCACTCCCGGGCCCACCACCATGGGGCGCTTCCCCGTCAGGCGCTGAATGGCCCGGACAAAAACATCCGTCACCTGGGGCACCACGCTGGACACAATGGCCCCCTGCACCGCCTGGATGTTCCCGCCGTACAGCTGGAACACCCCCATGAGGTCCAGGGCGCATCGATCTTCACTGTATCTGCGCTCACTTTCCAGTTCGGAGCGGAACCGGATGTCACCGTTTTCTTCAAACAGTGCGATGGTGACATGGATATTGCTGATAGCCACGGCCAAAATCAAAGCGCCCAACCCCTTCATGATCAGATTCATATTATTTTTATTATAGCCAGCAATCCAGAGCAATGCAAGAGGGAACCTCCGCCCGAATCCGGTCCGTCGGAGGTTCCACAGGTGGTTAAATATTATCCCGGATGATCTGACCCATTCGGCGGGTGCCGATAACGTCTTCTCCCGGTTTGGCAATGTCGGCCGTGCGCCAGCCGTCAGCCAGGGCCTGGTCCACCGCCCGCTCCACAGCATCCGCCTCGGCAGACAACTGGAAGGAGTAGCGCAGCATCATGGCCACGGAGAGAATGGTGGCAATGGGGTTGGCCTTGTCCTGCCCGGCAATATCGGGGGCCGAGCCGTGAATGGGCTCATAGAGGGCGGGGGCCGTATCTCCCATGGATGCAGAGGGCAGCAGGCCAATGGACCCGGTGATCATGGAGGCCTCGTCGGAAAGGATGTCTCCGAACATGTTCTCGGTCACCACCACGTCAAACTGGCCAGGGTCCCGCACCAGCTGCATGGCACAGTTGTCCACCAGCACATCCTCATAGGCCACGTCGGGGTACTCCTCCGCCAGGCGGTGCATCACAGACCGCCACAAGCGGCTGGTCTCCAGCACGTTGGCCTTGTCCACACTGGACACTTTCTTCCGTCTCAGTCGAGCCATCTCAAAGGCTCGGCGGCCAATGCGCTCGATCTCCATCTCGGAGTAAGCCATCAAGTCGGTGCACTCCACACCTCGGTCCGAGGTCTCATAGCGGTCCCGCTTACCAAAGTACACGCCTCCGGTGAGCTCCCGCACCATCATCAGGTCAATACCCTTCTCGGCAGTCTCTTTCTTCAGCGGGCAAGCCTCGACCAGAGCAGGGCGCAGCGTAGCGGGGCGCAGGTTGGCATACAGCCCCAAGTCCTTGCGGATGGCCAACAGAGCGGTTTCCGGCCGCTGCTCGGCGGGCTTGTCGCTGCCCCACTTGGGGCCGCCCACAGCGCCCAACAACACAGCGTCACAGCTCTTGCACACCTCAGCGGTGCCGTCGGGATAGCTCTTTCCCACCGCATCGGTGGCGCAGCCCCCCAGAAGCACATCCACATAGGTGAAGGTGTGGCCGAACTTCTCTCCCACCTTGTCCAGAACACCTACCGCCTCATGGACAATCTCGGGGCCGATCCCGTCCCCCCGAATCAGTGCAATTTTATAATTCATTTGGCAAACCCCCTAGCTTTCAGAGAGTGGAGCAGGCCGCCATGCTCAATAATGCCGTTGACAAACTCGGGGAACGGCGCAGCCTGGAAGGTCTGCCCGGTGGTCTCATTTTCAATGACACCCGTAGCAAAGTCCACGGTGACGCTGTCACCGGGAGAGATACCGTCCACCGCCTCCGGGCACTCCATGATGGGAAAGCCGATGTTGATGGCGTTGCGGTAGAAGATACGGGCAAAACTCTTGGCGATGACGCACTTCACGCCACAGGCCTTGATGGCCAGGGGGGCGTGCTCCCGGGAGGAGCCACAGCCGAAGTTGCTGCCACCCACCACAATATCGCCGGGTTCCACAGTGGTGGCAAAGTCGGCGTCGATGTCCTCCATACAGTGGGAGGCCAGGGACTTCTCGTCCGGGGCGTTGAGGTAGC
>CABPXX010000117.1 GCA_902461475.1 uncultured Eubacteriales bacterium
AACGCCTGTGAACCCGGCTTTTTTTGAGAAGGAACGGAACTCAATGGCACAGGTCTTGGCCCCTTCAATTTCAAAGATGGTGTGGGGGACATCCTCCTGGGTGATAAAGGCCTCATAGGCGGAGTCGTAGAGAATCACCGCATCATTGGCATTGGCGTAGGCCACCCACGCCTCCAGCTGCTCCCGGCTGGGCACCCCCCCCGGGGGGGTTTTTGGCGCTAAGAGGTAGATGAGGTCCACCTTCTCCTCCGGGATGGCGGGAGAGAAGCCATTTTCGGCGGTGCAGGGCATATACACCAGCTTGGACCAGTGCTGGCTGGCCTCGTCATAGTCCCCGGCTCGGCCTGCCATGGCGTTGGTGTCCACATACACAGGGTACACAGGGTCGCACACAGCTACTACGTTGTCCACACCGAAGATGTCCCCGATGTTGCCGCAGTCACTCTTAGCGCCGTCGGAGACAAAAATCTCATCGGGGGCAATGGTGACGCCCCGGGCGGCGTAGTCGTGCTGGGCAATGGCCTGGCGCAGGAACTCATAGCCCTGCTCGGGACCGTAGCCGTGGAAGCCAGCCCCGGTGTCCATCTCGTCCACCGCCTTGTGCATGGCCTCGGTGACGGCGGGAGCTAGAGGCCGGGTCACGTCTCCAATTCCCAGCTTGATGATGGATTTATCCGGGTTTGCCTGGGCATACGCCGCTACTCTCCGGCCGATTTCCGTGAAGAGATAGCTGCCGGGCAATTTCAAATAGTTTTCGTTGATGGTGGCCATGGGTGTTCCTCCTGTATTCAGCTGTTTACAGCATTAAAATTCTCCGCTTATTGTACAACATCTTCCACCTGGGGTCAATGGGTAAGTTCACCGTCGAACACCGTCACAGCGGGTCCCGTCATATGCACATGTCCGTCCTCCCCCCAGGAGATGGACAGCTCCCCGCCAGGCAGGGATACCACCGCCCTCCGTTCCGTCACGCCAAAGGAGGCCAAAGCGGCTAGGGCGGCGCTGGCTCCAGTGCCGCAGGCCATGGTCTCCCCGCTGCCCCGCTCCCATACCCTCATGGCAATGGGGCCCCTGTCCTGGGGGGCCACAAACTCCACGTTCACCCGCTGGGACAGCTTAGGATGGTACTCCAGCTGGGGCCCCAGGCGTGTCACGTCCACCGCCGCTACATCCTCCACGGAACACACCAGGTGGGGATTTCCCATCCACACGGGAATGCACTCCATCTGGATGCCCTCCACTTGCAAGGCCATGGGCTTGCCCACCTGGGGCACTCCCATATCCACGGTGACCTCCGCCACCTTTCCTCCCTCCACTCGAAGGTCCAAGGTGCGGACACCGCCCCCAGTCTCCACGGTGAGGCAGGTCTTAGCGGTCAGGTTCCGGTCGTATACATACTTGCCCAGGCAGCGGATGCCATTGCCGCACATCGTCCCCCGGGAGCCGTCGGCGTTGAACATAGCCATGCGGAAGTCTGCTTTCTCCGATGGACAAATGCAGATCAGCCCGTCTCCCCCCACCCCGGTATGTCGGTGGGACAGCTGGCGGGCCAGCTCCTCCGCTCCCTCTGGCTCCCCCTGGGGGCAGTAGAGGAAAATATAGTCGTTGCCCAGCCCGTGCATTTTGGTGAAGTTCATACCACCACTCCCTTCCCTGGTGTTATATGAAGGGAAGGAAGGAGAGATACCCGAAATGTTCAACGAAGTGGGACCCGTTTTCCTAGCTGTTCCTCGCCTATCAATTATATGGAATTTCCCAGCACAATGCGGGCGGTCTCCGCCAGCTTAGAGCCGTGGTCCATGCTCTCCTTTTGCAGAAAGCGGTGGGCCTGTGCCTCTGTCATGCCGTGTCGGTCCATGAGCAGTGCCTTGGCCTGTGCCACCAGCTGGTTTTCCTCCTCACTGCGGTGGATGTGCACCGGGTACTTGGAGACCCGACGGCGGGCAAATTGCAGCAGCATCCGCACCGACGCCAGCAGGGCCCCCCGACTCACCGGGGCAGGCAGCTGGAAGATCTCCTCGGTTTCGCACAGCTCAAGCCGATTCTGGGGAGCCACCATCAGCATCACGCACTGTTGCGGCAGGTCGTAGTACAGGTCCTCCCCCGCTCCATCGGGGAACTTGAACCCACACACCACCACGCCCAGCCCCTGCTTATTCACCAGGCGGCGCACCTCGGAGGCACTGTGGCACACCACACACTCTGCCACGCCACCGCTCTCCAATACCTCTGATATGCTGGCCGCTGTCTTGCGGTTTTCAAAGGCTACGATTACTTTTTGCACAAGATCTCACACTCCTCCCATCACCTGTTGCCCAAGGGCAGCGGGAGCGATCAATAGTTGATCATGTACTTGTCCAGCTCCCAGCTGGACACACGAGTGCGATACTCCTCCCATTCTCTCTCCTTGCCGGCGATAAACTGGCAGGCCACGTGCTCACCCAGGGTGGACATGATGAGCTTGTCCTTCTTCATCAGCACCAGAGCCTCGTCCAGAGAGCCGGGCAGAGCCTCGATGCCCCGGCGCTTGCGGGTGGCGGGAGTCATGTCGAAGATGTTCTCGGTGATCTCGGCGGGGAGGGTCAGATTCCGCTCAATGCCGTCCAGACCGGCGGCCAGGCACACGGCCAGGGTCAGATAGGGGTTGCAGGCGGGATCGGGGCTGCGCAGCTCCACGCGGGTGGACTGGCCACGGGCGGCGGGGATACGGATGAGGGCGGAACGGTTGGAGGCAGACCAGGCCATGTAACAGGGGGCCTCATAGCCGGGCACCAGACGCTTGTAGGAGTTGACCAGGGGGTTGGCAATGGCGGTGATGCCCTTCATGTGGTGGAGAATACCAGCCATGAAGGCGTAGGCCTCGTGGGACAGCTTCTTGTCGCCGTTCTCATCAAAGAACACGTTCTTGCCGTTGCGGAACAGGGACATATTCACGTGCATACCGGAGCCGGCAATGCCGAAAATGGGCTTGGGCATAAAGGTGGCGTGGAGGCCGTTCTTCTGGGCAATGGTCTTGACTGCCAGCTTGAAGGTCATGATCTTATCGGCGCACTGCACAGCATCGGAGTACTTGAAGTCGATCTCGTGCTGGCCGGGAGCCACCTCGTGGTGAGAGGCCTCGATCTCATAGCCCATCTTCTCCAGGGCCAGGCAGATCTCCCGGCGGGTGGACTCGCCGTGGTCCAGGGGGCCCAGGTCAAAGTAACCGGCCTCATCGTTGGTCTTGGTGGTGGGGAGGCCCTCCTCGTCGGTCTTGAAGAGGAAGAACTCGGGCTCGGGACCCACGTTGAAGGCATCATAGCCCATGTCGCGGGCCTTCTTCAGCACCCGCTTGAGAACGCCACGGGGATCGCCCACAAAGGGAGTGCCGTCGGGGTTGTACACGTCGCAGATCAGCCGGGCCACACGGCCGTGCTGGGGACGCCAGGGGAAGATGGCGAAGCTGTCCAGATCGGGGTACAGATACTGGTCAGACTCGTTGATACGCACAAAGCCCTCGATGGAGGAGCCGTCCAGAGTGATCTGGTTGTTCAGAGCCTTCTCAATCTGGGAGGCGGTGATGGCCACATTCTTCAGCTGACCGAAAATATCGGTAAACTGCATGCGAATGAAGTTAATGTTCTCTTCCTTGACAATGCGGATAATGTCTTCCTTGGTGTAACCCATTGTTCATTCCCCTTTTCTTTCGATTCGTCCGGCTGAAACCACCCCGGCCCAGTGGAGAAAAAAGGTTGTCTTTCTCTGCCTTTTTTCCTAAAACTATTTATTGAAGTAATTCTGTGTTCAGTATAGCATGAACCGCTATTTTGTCAACGGATTTTTGCGCCGATGCAAATTTTCATCGCAAAAATCGAGTTCACAACCTCGAGAAACGCCATTTTCGCGTTTTTTCACAGAAGCCTTTTTCTCACATTTTTACCCAATTGACATCGCCACTTTGCACAAACCGCGCGAAATTCTTCTTGACTTTTTGGTCATATCTATCTAGAATGTCATCATAAGCTTTTCCCTGGTAAAGGGCAGCACACGAAAACGGAGGAATGTATATGTCTCACAAGTATGTCTATTTGTTTTCCGAAGGAAACGGCAACATGAGAGAATTGTTGGGCGGCAAGGGCGCCAACCTGGCCGAAATGACCAACTTGGGCATGCCCGTTCCCCAGGGATTTACCATTACCACTGAGGCTTGCACCCGTTACTACGAGGACGGTCAGGCCATCGCCCCAGAAATCCAAGAGCAGATTCTGGAATATATCGTCAAGATGGAAGAGATCACCGGCAAGAAGTTCGGCGATCACGAGAATCCCCTGCTGGTCTCCGTCCGCTCCGGCGCTCGGGCCTCCATGCCCGGCATGATGGACACCATCCTGAACCTGGGCCTCAACGAAGAGGTGGTTCAGGTCATGGCCGAGAAGTCCGGCAATCCCCGCTGGGCCTATGACTGCTATCGCCGCTTCATCCAGATGTACTCCGACGTGGTCATGGAAGTGGGCAAGAAGTATTTTGAGGAACTTATCGACGAGATGAAGCACGCCCGGGGCGTCACCCAGGACGTGGAGCTCACCGCCGACGACCTGAAAGAGCTGGCCGAGCAGTTCAAGGCCGAGTACAAGGAAAAAGTGGGCGCCGACTTCCCCACCGACCCCAAGGAGCAGCTGATGGGCGCTGTCAACGCCGTGTTCCGCTCCTGGAACAACCCCCGCGCCATTGTCTACCGCCGTATGAACGACATCCCCAGCTCCTGGGGCACTGCCGTCAACGTGCAGGCCATGGTATTCGGTAACATGGGCGACAACTGCGGCACTGGTGTGGCCTTCTCCCGCAACCCCGCCACCGGCGAGAAGAAGATCATGGGCGAGTTTCTGGTCAACGCCCAGGGCGAGGACGTGGTGGCCGGCGTGCGCACCCCCATGCCCATTAGCCAGATGGCCGAGAAGTTCCCCGAGGCGTACATTCGCTTTGAGGCAGCTGCCAAGGCCCTGGAGGACCACTATCACGACATGCAGGACATGGAGTTTACCGTGGAAAACGGCAAGCTGTACATGCTCCAGACCCGGAACGGCAAGCGCACTGCCACCGCCGCTCTGAAAATCGCCTGTGACCTGGTGGACGAAGGCCAGATCACCGAGCAGCAGGCTGTGCTGATGATCGATGCCCGCAACCTGGACTCCCTGCTCCACCCCCAGTTTGACCCCGAGGCTCTGAAAAACGCCTCTCCCGTGGGTACCGCCCTCCCCGCCTCCCCCGGTGCTGCCTGT
>CABPXX010000118.1 GCA_902461475.1 uncultured Eubacteriales bacterium
GAGAGCTCCAGACCAACCAGCAGCGGCTCCAGGACGCCCTCATTTCCTTCGGCGTGGATGCCCATATTGTCAACGTCACCCGGGGTCCCTCGGTGACCCGGTACGAGCTGGAGCTGGAGCAGGGCGTGAAGCTGAACAAAATCACCAACCTCTCCGACGACATCGCCCTGGCGCTGGGCGCCTCCGCGGTGCGTGTGGCCCCCATCCCCGATAAGATTTCCACCGTGGGCATTGAGGTGCCCAACCAGGTGAGCCCTGTGGCCATTCGGGACGTCATCAGCGACCGGGCCTTTACCGACAGCCCCTCCAAGGTGTCCTTTGCCGTGGGCAAGGACATCGGGGGCAACTGTGTGGTGGGCAACATCGCCAAGCTGCCCCATATGCTCATTGCCGGTACCACCGGTTCCGGTAAGTCGGTGTGTACCAACTCCCTCATCATCTCTCTGCTGTACAAGGCTACCCCCGACGAGGTGCGCCTCATCATGGTGGACCCCAAGATGGTGGAGTTGGGGGTGTACAACGGCATCCCCCATCTGCTCATCCCCGTGGTCACCGACCCCAAGAAGGCCGCCGGTGCCCTGCAATGGGCGGTGTGTGAGATGATGAAACGGTACAAGGCCTTCTCCGAGGTGGGCGCCAAGGATCTGGCTTCCTACAACAACCACGCCCGCAAGAGCGGGCGGGACACCATGCCCCAGATCGTGGTGGTCATCGACGAGTTGGCCGACCTGATGCTGGTGGCTGCTAAAGAGGTGGAAGAGTCCATCTGCCGGGTGGCCCAGATGGGACGTGCCTCGGGCATGCACCTGGTCATTGCCACCCAGCGTCCCTCTGCCGACGTCATCACGGGCCTGATGAAGGCCAACATCCCCAGCCGCATCGCCTTTGCCGTGGCCTCCAGCTTGGAGTCCCGCATCATTCTGGACACCACCGGCGCTGAGAAGCTGGTGGGCAAGGGCGACATGCTCTATGCCCCTTTGGGCCAGGGCAAGCCCCAGCGTGTCCAGGGCTGCTTTATCTCTGAGGAGGAGGTGGCCCAGGTGGTGGACTTCATCAAGCAGGGCGGCACCGCCCAGTACGACGAATCGGTGATGCACGAGATCGAAAAGCACGCCGAGGAGAAGGAGAAAGGCGCTAAGGGTGTGGGCGGGTCCGATCCCAACCAGGGCGGGGACTATGACGAGCTGCTCCCCGCCGCCATTGACGTGGTGCTGGAGGTGGGACAGGCCTCGGTGTCCATGCTCCAACGCCGCTTGAAGCTGGGCTACGGCCGAGCCGCCCGCCTGGTGGACCAGATGGAGGAGAAGGGCGTGGTGGGCCACTTTGAGGGCTCCAAGCCCCGCCAGCTGCTCATTACCAAGGAGCGGTGGCAGGAGATGCAGTACCGCCAGAACATGGTGGACACTGCCCCGGAGCCCTCGGAGCCGGTACCAGAGGAGCTCCCCTTTGAGGGAGACGCCGTGGAGCAGAGCCGGGATTTACCGCCATTTTAAGCAGAAAAAAGCTGGACAGAACCGAAGTTCTGTCCAGCTTTTTCACTTATTGAAACCAACTGGTCTCCCGGCTCTCCACCACATCCAGGGCGGCGGAGAGCATCTGGGCGGCCTCACCCCGGGTAAGGGTGTCGGAGAGGGCGGCCCCAGGGGCCACCACGTCCAGCGCCTCCAGATTGGCCACCGACTGACTGGCCCAGGCGGGAATCTCCTGGCTCACTGAGGTGGTGTGGATGGGAATATCAGTGGTGCACAGAAGCTCTTCCAGCATCACCGCTGCCTCCAGCTGGGTGATGGAGTCCGAGGGGGAGAACACCATTTGGCCGTCCTCGTTTTGCTCGCCCAGGCTGGTCCCCTGCATCACAGCGGCGGAGACATATCCTTTGGCCCAGGTGGAGATGTCTCCATCGTCATAAAAGCCGGTGGTGGAAACCCCGTCCAGGGGCTGGGTCTGGGTCACGTCCATGGCCAGCACCAGAAATTCCTCCCGGGTGAGGGACTGCTCCGGGTCAAAGTAGGCCACCCCTGCCATTTGACGGCCCACGTAGATGCCCTCCTCGGCCAGGCGCAGGGCGGCATAGTGGTAGGGACTGCCGTCCAGATCGGCATAGGTCACGCCGCAGGTGGGCACGGTGATGGAGATTTCCACGGTGGCGGGCTCGGAGACGTTGCCCATGCTATCAATGGCCACGTAGGAGAACACATCGGACCCCTTCTTGTTCTCGTAGGGGGTGTACCAGAAGGTGGAGGTGTCTTTCTCATCCAGGGTCACCTGGCCCCGGGCGGGGCTGTCCACTACCTGGTAGGTGATCAGGTCCCCCTCGGGGTCCACGGCGGAGAAGGTGCTGGTGATGGCAATGTCCTGATAGGTGGTCAGGGTAAGGTTTTTCGCCACCGGCGGGGTATTCCCGCCACCGTCCCCCCGGGGGGGGTTTTCCCCCCCGCAGGTGCTGACGGTGGTGACCACGGCGGCGGACACCGGCATGGTCAGGGCCCCCGCCAGCAGTAGGCAGAATAGGGGAAGACGGTATTTCACAAGAGGGTGCCTCCTTGCTCTGAGTTGATACCTCTAGCATGCACCCAATGGTGAAAAATATTCGATCAAGTTCGGTCTTTGAGCCAGCTGGGCAGGGGCCGCATTTTAATGCCCGACACCATGCCCATGGCCACAAAGAGGGTGAGGGTGGAGGAGCCGCCGTAGCTGAAGAAGGGCAGGGTCAGGCCGATGACCGGGGCCACATACAGGCACATGCCCACATTGAGAATGGTCTGAATCATGAGCATGGCGGCGATGCCCATGGCGATGTAGGCGGACATGCGGCTCTTGGCCTGCCGGGACACCCACACACAGCGCAGGATGATGGCGAAGAGAAGTAGCAGTACCACGCAACACCCCAACAGCCCCAGCTCTTCTCCACACACCGAGAAGATGAAGTCGGTGTGGCGGGCAGGTAGGTTCTGAGACAGGGCGGACTGGGTCTGTTTGCCGTGGAGGTAGCCCATGCCGGTGATCTGCCCCGAGCCAATGGCCAGCAGGGAGCGGCTCTGCTGCCATCCGCGGCCCAGGGGGTCCAGAGAGTGGTCAAAGACCACCCGGAAGCGCATGATGCGGTAGTCCGTCCAGAACTTGGTGTGGGGGAGCACGAAATTCCATAGCAAGACCACTCCGGCCACCAGGGGGATGCCCACCCCCAGAAACCACCGTTTCTGCACGCCGCCCACCCAGGCCATGATGACAAAGATGAACAGGTACACCAGTACCATGCCGTAGTCGCCGGAGAGGGCGGCCAGCATCCCGGCAAAGAGCATGGTCAGCCCGGCGTACTTCAACAGGGAGGTGAATCGGCTCACCCCAAAGGAGCGCTGGTGGTTGATGAGCCAGGCCAGCACGCAGATGTAGGCCAGCTTGGCCATCTCGCCGGGCTGGAAGCCGGTGGACAGGCCGGGGAGAAAGACCCAGCTGCGGTTTCCGGTGCCGTCGTCCCGGCCGAAGGGGAGCAGCAGCAGGATGATGGCCAGGCCCAACACTAGAAATACCTTCCACCACTTTTCCAGCAAAAATTCCAGGTCTACAAAGGTGATGACAATGTAGATCACAATGCCCAGGCAGAGAAAGATGGCCTGTTTTAGGGGGTAGCTGTGGAGGGCGGGGTCATACCGGGTGGCGCTGTACACCAGGGCGATGCCGAAGAGGTTGGCGCATACGCACAGGGTCAGGAGCAGCACGTCCCCTTTTTTAAAGAAATCACGAAGGTTATCCATGAAGACCATGGGAGTTCTCCTCTCATAATATGGGAAAGATCACAATGATAAAGATTAGTATAGCACATATGGCCGGGGTGTGCTATACTGTCTTGAAAGAGTTTACAAGTTGAGGTGAACGGCTATGCAGTATATCACCCACAGCCCGGACGAGACCAGGGCGTTGGGCCGTACATTGGCACAGGCGCTCCAGGGGGGCGCCGTGGTGGCATTTACCGGGGACCTGGGGGCGGGAAAGACCGCCTTTGTCTCTGGAATGGCAGAGGGATTGGGAATTGAAGAGCGGGTGACCAGCCCCACCTTTACCATCGTCAATGAATATGAAGGGGGCCGCCTGCCCCTGTTCCACTTTGACATGTACCGCTTGGGCAGCGCCGACGAGCTGTTCCACATCGGCTGGGAGGAGTACCTGGCCCGGAATGGCGTGTGTGCCGTGGAGTGGAGCGAGAATGTGGACGAGGCCCTGGACGGGGACACCATTCGGGTGGATATCTCCCGAGGCGAGGACGACAACACCCGCATCATCACCATAGAGGGGGTAGAGCTATGAAAATTTTGGCTTTGGAGACCTCGGCGGTCACCGCCTCGGTGGCCATCACCGAGGACGAGAAGCTGCTGGGGCAGTCCTTCCAGAACAGCGGCCTGACCCACTCGGTGACCCTCATGCCCATGGTGACCCAGCTGCTGGACAACGTGGGGCTCACCCTCCACGACATTGACGTGGTGGCGGTAGCCGCCGGACCTGGGTCCTTCACTGGAGTGCGCATCGGCGTGGCCGCGGCCAAGGGCCTGGCTTGGCCCGACGGGAAGCCCTGCGCGCCCTGCTCCACCCTGGAGTCCATGGCGTGGCAGTGCGCCCACATGGAGGGGGAGATCTGCGCGGTGATGGACGCCCGGCGCGATCAGGTGTACGCTGCCCGGTTCTTAGCCCAGAACGGGACCCTGACCCGGTTGAGCGAAGACGCCGCCATTGGTCTGGATCAGCTGGCGGAGGAACTTGAAAAATCCTCCAATGTGAAATTTCTCGTTGGAGATGGCGCATCCTTGTGTTATAATTTCCTCAAAGAGCGGGGAATATCCGCTACCATGATGCCGCCCCACCTGGTCTACCAGACCGCTTGGGGTGTGGCCCGGGCAGGGCTGGAGCTGGCCCGCCATGGCGCCCCAGTACCACCGCCTGAGCCAGGCCGAACGGGAGCGTTTGGCCCAGGGCAAATCTTTGACCAAATGACCGATATAAGAAAAGGGGTTTGACGACTATGGAAAAAGTACACGTTTTGGACCATCCGCTCCTTCAGCACAAGCTGTCCATCCTGCGGGACAAGAACACCGGCGTGAAAGACTTTCGCAGCATCGTCTCTGAGATTGCAGGGCTGATGTGCTACGAGGCCACCCGGGACCTGCCTCTGGAGGATGTGACCATTGAGACTCCCGTGGCCACCGGCACCTTCAAGATGTTGGCCGGTAAGAAGCTGGCCGTG
>CABPXX010000119.1 GCA_902461475.1 uncultured Eubacteriales bacterium
AGCATTTTCGCCGGGGCCCCCGCCTCCACCTCCACCTTCTGAGCGTAGCCATAGTTGTTTTGCAGGTGGAACACCACCCCTTTCACGTCCTTGCGGGTGAGCAGCTGCTCCTCGCTCCACGCCTGCAAGATGCCAGTGACCCACTCGGTGGCCTCCTCCAACTCCGGGTAGGTCTGGTGGTCGCACCACTGCTTCCACTTCCCCGGGGTGATGCCCAGGTGGAGGCAGATGCCAGTGAGGGTAGGCGGAATCACATATTCCCGGGTGCGGATGATCTCCCCCCGGTCGTTGTACACCGGCTTTCGCTCACAGATGGGATTTCCCTTCTTGTCCACCTCTCCGGTGGGTTGCAGCTCGGTGACATCCACAGTGCGGCTGATGGAGTCCAGGTATTGGCGTACCTGACGCATCAGGGCCTTGGATGTGCTGGTTTGTCGCTGTCTGGCAGCCACAGGTTTCCCTCCCTTGTGTTCTTCTTGTCCCATTGTAGCAACCAGACTTCCCTCGTGATTACACATTCCGTGCTCAATCTCCACACTTCCCCTTATAAATCCTGGGGAAAGCGTACATAATAGCGTTTCAGCGCCCGGTACAGGGTGGTGGGAGAGGCGATGTAGTGTCTCTGACACACGGACTTCACCGCCTCCCCGGTGGTGACATGCTCCAGCAGTGCCTGGCCATTGTTGCCCCCCACGCAGTCGCACAGGCGGCGGATGCGCTCTTGCTCCCGCACAGGCAGGCCAGAATAGCGCAGAGACTTAAAGTAGATGTATCCCTGTCGGGCATAGGGCACCGGAATGCCCCGCTTATAGCGAAATTTCATCGTGTTTCTCCTTTCAACTGCTCCACCAGCTCCCGGATTTCCTCTTCGGTGTGGGTGGAGACGAATCTTCCATAGGTGGTGTGGTGCTGCCGGGCCAGCCGGGACACCCACACCAGCTGGGGGACGGGGGGCGGCGGCTCCCGGGCCCAATCCGCCTCAAACTCCCGGGAGCGACGGGTGTCCGCCTGGGCCATCTCCTCCAGCTCCTGGGGTGTAAACCCTGTCACGGCCCCGTCACCTCCCTGCTGCCTCCATGTGGCCTCCGCCGGGCACCGTCATCACCGTGGCCAGCACCGCCAGCACGTGGTGGGCAGGCACCCCCAACCACTGCTCATACCCCCGGATGAGGGCCTCCAGAGCGTCCATGGCGGCGGCGGTGCTGGAGGCCTCAATGACCTGACAGAACCCGTCGCTGCCCTCCTCTTTGCGTACCTCCAGCTTCACCCGCTCCCCCTGGGTCCGCTTGCCTCCGTGATAGACCATCTCTTCCCGCTGCATCCCTGCTCGTTCCTCCTTTTTCTCCTCTCGATGTCTCCACGCCAGCCCCTGGGCCACGCCCAGCCAAAAGGCCCGCTCACGCCGCCCCAGCCGGGGCAGGCTGATGCACAGTGACCATGCGCTCCATGCCATAGTCTCCCTCCTTTTATGGATTTCTCGATAATATTATATCAGTCACCGATATTTGTCAAGGCCATTTTATTGATTTGGTCAATCTTGTTTCTTGTGCTTCCCGCTGTGGCGTGGTAAAATACGGAGGTAACCCCCGTATCGTTTCGAGAACTGGAGGATTGACTATGAGTGTTGGACTGCGCATCCGGGAGGTGCGCAAGGCCTATGGGCTGACCCAACAGGCCTTTGCCGACCAACTGGGTTTGAAGCAAAATACCATTGCCACCTATGAGATCGAGAAAACCACCCCCAGCGAGCGCACCCTGTTGGACATCTGCCGGGTGTTCCATGTCAACGAGGACTGGCTGCGCACGGGCCAAGGAGACATGCTCCTGACGCCCCCCAGTGGCCACACCCCAGACGAGGAGTTGATGGGCTTTTTGGGGGATGTGGCGGGCCGGAATGACTTCCGCTCTCGCCTCATTTCCGCTCTGTCCCGGCTCAGCGAGGAAGACTGGGCGGTGCTGGAGCGGCTGGCCCGCGATCTCAGCGCCCCCAAGGCATAAAAAACCCCGGGCATCCAATGATTTGGATGCCCAGGTTTTTTTAGCGTGTCGAAAACGTTCGACACGCTTCTCAAAAATGCCAGCATTTTTGAGAGGAGTTGCAGTCCGCTGCATGCAGCCTTGGGTCAAAGGGCGACCCAAGACCACACTGACGGACTGAGAAGTGTTTTTTTCGATGCACATGTCCCCGAAAAAAACGGATTTTAATTTATTTTCCCGCCCCCGGGCAGGAAAACTCTGCCGAGAGCTTTTTAATGCTGCAAGAGAATATATCCTTTTTGCATTGATATGAGGTTTCCGACTGTCTATCGGTTTAAATAATGGGAAATGAACTGAAAAATGGCTCGTAGCTGGGCCTCATCCGCTCGGTCCAGTAAGTCGATGATTGCCGCTTTGATCCAGTTACGCTCCATTTCTCTTCCTCCCTGCGCTGGGGATGGGGGTGCCATCCCATTGGTCCACGATGTCCTGCCCCCATTATAATCGAACATATGTACCATTTCAAGTATCTGACTCCCACAATTTGCCTAAAATTGTCCGTTCTATGGGACTTTTGTATGATAACATAAAAAAATGTCGAATGAGGTCGAAAAAAGTCGAAAGGACGGGAAATTTTCCCGTCCTTTCAAAAATACAGTGTTTATGCCAGATTTCGGTTCCAATCCATGCGCCGATAGTACCACAGGAAGGTCACCGAGCTCAAGAACCAGGTGAGGGGGTAGACCCAGTAGACCATCTGAATGCTGCCGGTGAGGGGCACGGCGATGGCCAGGAAGGACACCCGGATGATGCACCAGCAGATCATCATCACGAACATGGGCACCACGGCCTTACCTGCACCTCTGAGGATGGAGGCCATAGCGTGGGAGAAGGCCAGCAGGCAATAGAAGAGCACCGAGGTGCGAGCCTTGTCCACGCCGTAGGCGATGACGTCGGGGGAGGTGTCAAAGGCGGCGATGAGCTGGGGGGCGAAGAGGAGGCCCGCCACACCGATGAGTTCGGCCAAAATCACCGAGGTGATGGTGCCGAACCGGGCGCCCCGTTTGGTGCGCTCAATCTGGCCAGCCCCCAGGTTCTGGCCCACAAAGGTGGTCATGGCCATGGTAAAGCTGGTGATGGGGAGAAAGCCGAAGCCCTCAATCTTGGAGTAGGCGCCCACGCCGGCCATGGCGGCGTCGCCAAAGTGGTTGATGTTGGACTGGACCACCACGTTGGCAATGGCGATGATGGAGTTCTGAACGCCAGAGGGCAGGCCGAAGCGCACCACCCGCTTGAGCATATCCCAGTGGAAGCGAATCTTCCGCAGCTCCACCCGGTAGCTGTCCTTGACCCGCAGCAGCCGCCACAGACACATGATGGCGCTGACGTACTGGGCAATGATGGTGGCCCAGGCCGCTCCGTCCACCCCCATGCCCAGCACGGCGATGAAGAACAGGTCCAGCACCACGTTGACCACCGAGGAGACAATGAGGTAGTACAGGGGGTGGCGTCTGTCGCCCACCGCCTGCATGATACCCACGCACACGTTGTACATCACCGAGCCCAGAGAGCCCATGAAGTAGATGCTCAGGTATAGCTGGGAGTTGTACATGACGTTTTCCGGGGTGTCCATCCACCGGAGAATCTGGGGGGACAGGCCCACGCCCACCGCCGTCATCACCACACCGGCCACCAGACCGAAGGCCACGGTGGTGTGCACCGCTTGACTCATCTCCTCCAGCTTATTGCCGCCGAAGTAACGGGAGATGACCACACCGGCGCCGATGGCGATGCCACTCAAAAAGCCGATAAGCATAAAAATGAGGCTGCCGGTGGAACTCACCGCAGCCAGGGCATTCTTTCCCAGGAAGTTTCCTACGATCAGGGAGTCGGCGGTGTTGTACATCTGCTGGAACAGATTACCCAGCAAAATGGGAAGGGCAAAGTAGGTAATTCGCTTCCAAATGGGCCCTTGTGTCATGGGTTCTGTGGTGTGTGCCATTTCCATTTCCTTTCTCTATCTCTCATTTCGTGTCTGATTAGTATATACCTCCCAGTTCCCCTTGGCAAGCCATTGGGGAGAAAACCTGCGGTTTTGTTGGAACTACAACAGACATTCCCGGCCCATTGTGGTATCCTACCATCAAAATCACCACACCAGGAGGACACATCCATGATTCGACGCATTATCCACATTGACCAGGACAAGTGCAACGGCTGCGGGGCCTGTGCTCAGGCCTGCCACGAGGGGGCCATCGCCATGGTGGACGGCAAGGCCCAGCTCATCCGGGACGACTACTGCGACGGCCTGGGGGACTGCCTGCCCACCTGCCCCACCGGGGCCGTCACCTTCGTGGAGCGAGAGGCCGCCCCCTATGATGAGGCGGCGGTGAAGGCCAACATGGCCGCCAAAGCTGCCCCCTGCGCCTGCCCTGGCAGCATGTCCCGAGCTCTCAACCCCCAGGCAGACACCGCCGCCCCTGCCCCTTGTGCCTCCCAGCTGCGCCAGTGGCCGGTGCAAATCAAGCTGGCCCCGGTAAACGCCCCCTACTTCCAGGGCGCCCACCTGCTCGTTGCCGCCGACTGTACCGCCTACGCCTACGCCAATTTCCACCAAGACTTCATCCGGGGCAAGGTAACCCTCATCGGCTGCCCCAAGCTGGACATGGTGGACTACACCGAAAAGCTCACTGCCATTCTCCAAAGCAACGACATCACCGCCCTCACCATTGTGCGCATGGAGGTGCCCTGCTGCGGCGGCATCCAGCACGCCGCCACCCAGGCACTGAAGGCCAGCGGCAAGTTCATCCCCTGGCAGGTGGTGACCATCTCCACCGACGGGCGGATTTTGGACTGATGGGGGCTTGACTTCTCCCCCCGGTTCCTGTACCATTCACATAGCGAGTCTTTGTGAAACCGACCCGGCTCCCCTGGGGAGCCATGATTTGAGTTCAAAAAGGTACGCCCCAAAGGCGTACCTTTTTCTTTTAGGAGAATCCCATGACATTACAGCAATTTTTTACCCAGTACCCCAAGGCCGCCCTGGCCTTCTCCGGAGGCTCCGACTCCGCCTACCTTCTCTGGGCGGGGCGCACCTGGGGCCAGGACGTGCAGCCCTACTACGTCTCCACCCCCTTCCAGCCCGCCTGGGAGCGTGAGGACGCCCAGCGTCTGGCCCGTGAGCTGGGGGTGCCCCTGACGGTGGTGGAGCTGGACGTGCTGGCCTGCCCCGA
>CABPXX010000120.1 GCA_902461475.1 uncultured Eubacteriales bacterium
CTAGACCGCTGCCATCGGTGGACCGGGACTCGTCGCCCCGGACAAACCGCTCCATGAGTCGCTCCACCGGCACGTTCAGGGCATCCCGGGAGATGTTCTTCATGGACAGGGTGGCGCTCTTGTCGTCGTAGTGCAGCTCCACATACACCCGGGAGCCCTCCAGGGCGTACTTGGCGCAGTTGCCCAACAGATTGTCCAGCACCCGCCACAGTCTCCGGCCGTCCGCCATCACCCACACCGGGTGGTCGGGCAGGGTTCGCACCACCGCCAGCCCTGCGGCCTGGAGCCGCTCCTCGTACTCGCCCAGGGCCTGGTCTGCGATCTCTCCCAGGTCCAGCCGGGCCAGCTCCACCGACAGCACGCCGGTGGACGCCTTGGAGGCCTCCACCAGGTCCTCGGTGAGCTTTTTCAGGCGGTTACTCTTGCGCTCCAGCACGTTGATATACTCCTCCACCCGCTCGTTGGCCATGGGCTCCTTTTTCAGCAGGTCCACATAGTTGATGATGGAGGTGAGGGGGGTTTTCAAGTCGTGGGAGACGTTGGTGATGAGCTCGGCTTTGAAGTGCTCGCTGCGCATCCGCTCCGCCACTGCCTGGGAGATGGACTGGCCCAGGTTGTTCAGCTGCTGGGCGTGCTCCCGCAGGTCGTGGGGCATGTGGTGGCAGGAGATCTGCACGTTCAGGTTACCCTTGAGCAGTTCCCCGGTACAGCGGCGAATCTGCTTCCAGCAGTGGGCCCAGCTGCACAGGTACACCACCAGCACCACGCTGATGACCACCCAGAGAAACACGGCATTGCTCATCAGCAACACCAGTGACACCAGCATATAGAGACAACCTCCCATTCCCACACGCCAAACCAGGGGAATGGTACGGCAGGCCATCCCCAAAATCTTTTTTATCCATCCCCAGGCCCACCACAGCAGGGTGCTGCGGACCAGGGTATGGCTCTTAAGGCGGGCGCTTACGGTGGTCAGCAGCCCCGCAGTCATCGCGGTCATGGCCGCCATTCTTCCTCCCACCAGCAGTAGCTGGAGCTTCATGGGCATTATCGTATATGTGATATCCATCATGGTGCCTTCCACCAGCCAGCTCACCGGGTAACTGGCCAGGAGAAACAGAGCCACCAGAATCAACTCCCCGGGCAACCGATGGAACCAATTCAAATAGATGCCCTCGGTACCCTTGCGGCATCCGGCGCCCACGCACAGGAACACCAGCATGGCAATGCCCACCGCCACGCACACCAGGTTCAGCACCAGCATGGCCACGTTGTGGTTTTTCCACCAGTCCAGACCCAGATAGGCCTTGGCGTAGGAGTCCCCCTCCACGGCCAGGGACGTGTTCACCCACAGTACCAGGTCCAAGGCCACGGCACCCTCGGTCCAGCCCTCCTCTGCATTGGTGGTCCAGTCCCCGGCATCCAGGTCGTAATGATAGCCGAAGACGTTGGGACTGATGACGTTTTGTACCGACGGGGCATAGGCAAACACTCCGAACTGGGTGGTGATGCGCAGCATGTCGCCCTTACCTTCCCCGTCTAAGTACACCGCTGTCAAATCCACGCTGTTGGGGTCCTCCCGGTACTGCTGCACCGCTGCACTCAGCTCATAGGCCCAGGTGTCGCTCTCCACGCGCTGAGGACTGGCGGGCGGGTTGCGGATGGTATCCACCACATCCGCCCACTTAGTGCCCACGTCACTGCGCACGTCCATCTCCAGGTTGGAGACGTAGTATTCCCCCCAGTAGATGCCCTCAGGCTGGGCGGGGCGGGCCTGGGTGGTATTCCCCTGGAGGACACCGCCCTCCGGGTCCAGCAGCTGCCAGCGCAGGTTGGTGTTGTTCCACTGGTACTGCTGCTCCAGGTCCGACTTCATCTGCTGCTCATAGCTGCTCAGAGACCCCAGCTCCCGCTCGGTGTAGATGAGGTCCAGCAGGTAGCTGATCTGTTGCAGGTCCTGGTTTTCCAGGTATCGGATGGTGTAGCCACCCGCTGCCGAGGTCTGGCCCCAGATCACATTGAGATTTACCATCTGGTAGCACCCCATCACGGCCGCAATGGCAAAGGTCACCACCGCCAGCAGGAACGCCCCCGCTTTCAGCACCGGGTTTTCCCGTGCTCTCATACCATCTTCTCCATTTTATAACCCAGGCCCCACACCACTTTCAGATAGTGGGGGTTGGCCGGGTCAATTTCGATTTTTTCCCGCAGGTGGCGAATGTGCACCGCCACGGTGTTCTCCGACCCCAAAACCGGGTCGTTCCAAACCAGCTGATAGATCTGGGCGGTGGAATACACCCGCCCGGGGTTCTTCATCAGCAGGTGGAGAATGTTGTACTCAATGGGGGTGAGGTTGATGACCTCGCCGTCCACCCGCACCATCTTGGCCGCGTCGTCCAGCACCAGGGCCCCGTTGCGCAGCACGCCCTGCTCGTCGCCGCTCTGCTTGCCACCCAAAGTGGTGTAGCGGCGCAGCTGGCTCTTGACCCGGGCCAACACCTCAATGGGGTTGAAGGGCTTGGTAATATAGTCGTCCGCCCCGATGTTCAGCCCCAGCACCTTGTCGCTGTCCTCGCCCTTGGCGGTGAGGAGAATGATGGGGATATTTCCCTCCTCCCGCATCCGGGCGGTGGCGCGAATGCCGTCCATTTTGGGCATCATCACGTCCATGAGCACTAGGTCAATGCCGCCAGCTTCCACGGCCTCCAGGGCCTCCTGTCCGTTGTATGCCTCCACGGTCTGATATCCCTCACTGGTGAGGTAAATTTTTAACGCAGATACAATGTCATGGTCATCATCACAGATTAGAACCTTGTACATCCTTCCATGCCCTCCCGCTGTTTCTGATCTGCTTCTATACTACCAATCTTCCCCTTAAGTTGCAACCACTCAAAGTATTAAGATATGGTTAACACATACTGGGAAATCTTTGTCCTGCGACGTTTCTCCCCCTTCATTGACTTTTTGCTCGGTCTTCGGTATACTATACTCGACTCTTGCGACTAGAATTTTACTAAATACGCCCATAGGGCATGGAGGTAGGAATTATGAAGGGTATTATCTTGGCTGCCGGACGGGGCACCCGTCTCTATCCGATGACCCGACCCGTCTGCAAACCCCTGCTGCCTGTCTACGACAAACCGCTGATCTATTATCCCCTGGCCGTGCTGATGCAGGCCGGCATCCGTGACGTGCTGGTGATTGTGCCCCCCGGAGAGGTGGACACCTTTGCCGCCCTGCTGGGGGACGGCTCCCAACTGGGCATGAACATCCAGTACACCGTGCAGCCCGTGGCCCGTGGCATTGCCGACGCCCTGCTCATTGGCCGTGACTTCGTGGACGGGGACGACGTGTGCCTGGTGCTGGGCGACAACATCTTCTGGTCCCCCAACTTCCAGCAGCTTTTGAAGCAGGCCGCTGACAACAACCAGGGCGCCACCGTCTTCGGCTGCTACGTGGACGACCCCCGCCCCTTCGGCGTGGTGGAGTTCGACCAGGACGGCAAGGCCATCTCCATTGAGGAGAAGCCCCAGAACCCCAAGTCCAACTACATCGTGCCCGGCCTGTACTTCTACGACGGGCAGGCCATGGACATCGCCGCCAACCTCACCCCCTCCGCCCGGGGCGAGCTGGAGATCACCGACGTGAATCTGGCCTACTTGCACCAGGGCCAGCTCCAGGTGGTGCCCATGGAGGACAACTACGTGTGGTTGGACGCCGGCAACGCCGGCAGCATGCTCCAGGCCGCCCAGACTATCCACGACCTGCAGGGCCAGGATCACTATGTGGGTGTCATCGAGGAAATCGCCTACCGGGAGGGCTGGATCTCCCACGACCAGATGCAAAAGCTGGGCCAGGAGCTGTCCATGACTGAGTACGGTCAGCACCTGCTGTCCCTGTAAGCCCAAACTATCAAGATAAAAAATTCCCTTTGGCCTGAGCCAAAGGGAATTTTTTTGACATCTCCACCAGGGCAGGGGTTTGTGGAACTGTGCGAAACCAAGAGTTGGCCGCCGCCCCGTTGACAACCGGAAACATGGGGCTATTCTGGTGGAAGATACAGGCTATTTTGCCCGGTTTCACCATCGCCCTTTCCCCGTTGTAAGGAGGTTCAACCAATGGATATTCAACTTCTCTCCATGGATTTGGACGGCACGTCCCTGCAAGCCGACCACCTGAGCTTTACCCCCTGCCTTCACCAGGCTCTGGCGTAGGCACACGCCAAAGGGGTGGCCATCGTGCCCACCACCGGACGGCAGCACTTTCTCCTCCCGCCCCCGGTGCAGACGGGAGCGGCATGGGAAAACCTGTGCATTTTGTGTAATGGCGGCGAGATTCGCCGCATTTCCACCGGAGAGCTGCTGCGGGGCCACTACATTCTCCCCGAAGTGGCTCAGGCGGTGGTGGAGCTGGCGGGAAAATACCACTTCCCTGTGGAGCTGTCCGCCCAGGGCCACATGTAGCTGACCCAGGAGAGCTGGGACATGGAGCAGCCCTACCGGGAGTTCATCGGCTACCATCTGGATGTGGTGCTGGGCAAGCGGGGCGTGGTGGTGGATGACCTCATCCGCACCACCCACACGCCAGAGCTGAATATCGACAAGATCAACCTCCCCCACATCCCCGATCCCCTTCGGGACCAGGTCTGCGCTCGGCTGGACGCCCTGCCCCTCAATCACTTCTGGTCCGGGCCCCACACCATTGAGATCGCCCACACCCAGAGCACCAAGGGCAACGCCTTACAGGAGGTGTGCGGGCTGCTGGATATCGACCCCGCCCACGTCATGGCCATCGGGGACAGCGGCAACGACCTGTCCATGCTCCAGGCCGCCGGGTTCTCCGTGGCCATGGGCAACGCCGCCCCGCACATCCAGGCAGCGGCGGATGCCGTCCCCCTGCCCTATGACTAGGACGGGGCCGCCATTGCCATTGAGCGATATATTCTCAATAAGTAAAACCTCTTACATAGACAAAGGTGGAAGCAACTGCTTCCACCTTTTTTGATGCAACATACCAGTTTAGAGAGTTCGCTTCCTGCTAGGGATTCCTCTCCTCCACAGGATAAATTCGCATGGGAAGTCCCTTCTTCTGTGCCAGGCGAATCAGTGATTTTGTCCCTGGTCCACCTCCAGGGAACGCAACTACATATAGCAATTTTCAAAATTAAAGCATATAGCCGCATGAACGGAACCAACCTGCAC
>CABPXX010000121.1 GCA_902461475.1 uncultured Eubacteriales bacterium
GGGGTTGTCCAGCAGCACCTTGCGCACCAGGGAGAAGCCGTTGGAGTGGACGCCAGAGGAGGCCAGTCCCACCAGCACATCGCCGGCGGCCAGCTTTTTGCCATCAATAATCTTTTCCTCGTCCACGATGCCCACGGAGAAACCGGCCAGGTCGTACTCGTCCACGGGGTAGAAGCCGGGCATCTCGGCGGTCTCGCCGCCCACCAGGGCGCACTCGGCCTGGCGGCAGCCCTCGGTGATGCCGGAGACGATGTCAGCAACGCGGGCGGGGTGGTTCTTGCCGCAGGCGATATAGTCCAGGAAGAACATGGGGGCGGCGCCGCCGCACACGATGTCGTTGACGCACATGGCCACACAGTCGATGCCCACGGTGTCGTGCTTGTCCATCAGGAAGGCCAGCTTCAGCTTGGTGCCCACACCGTCGGTGCCGGAGACCAGCACCGGCTTTTTCATGCCGGCCAGATCGGGGGCAAACATACCGCCGAAGCCGCCCAGAGTGCCCATGACGCCGGGGATGTAGGTGGACTCTACCATGGGCTTGATGCGCTCGACCGCCTCATATCCGGCGGTGACGTCCACGCCGGCGGCGGCGTAGGACTCAGAGTGAGAGTTCTTCATACCAAAACCTCCGTTTTAAAATTAGGAATTAGGAGTTAGGAATTAGGAGTTAGGAATTAGGAGTTGTGGAGCGCGCCCCAGGCGCGCGATGGGAATTTAGTCCGGCGGAGCCGGAAGCCATAATTCCTCATTCCTAATTGCAAAGAACAACGGTGCAGCCGTTATTCTTTGCCGCTCCAGCAGTAGGTGCATACCTTGTCCCGGTCCAGGCCGATGGCCTCCAGCAGTCCGTCCAGGGACTGATAGCCCAGGGAATTAAAGCCGAATTTTTCGCAGATGGTTTTCAGCATACACTGCCCCCGCTGGGAGTTGGCGTCGGCGTACTCCTCCAGGTGCTGCTGTCCCTCATCCCCCTCCAGCTCCTGGACCATGCGGCGGGCCAGCAGGTCCATATCGGAGTTGCCCCGGGAGAAGTTCAGATACTTGCAGCTGTACATGATGGGGGGGCAGGCAGAGCGCATGTGCACTTCCTTGGCCCCGGACTCGTAGAGGAAATCTACGGTCTCCCGCAGCTGGGTGCCACGGACGATGGAGTCGTCCACGAAGAGAAGCTTCTTGTCCTGGATGAGCTCAGGCACAGGAATCTGCTTCATCTTGGCCACCTGGTTGCGCACCTCCTGGTTGGCGGGCATAAAGGAGCGGGGCCAGGTGGGGGTGTATTTCACGAAAGGACGGGCAAACTGCTTGCCGCTTTTGTTGGCGTAGCCGATGGCGTGGGGCACGCCGGAGTCGGGCACACCGGCCACGAAGTCCACGTCCGGCTGCACGCCCCGGGCCTCTTCGTCCCGGGCCAT
This sequence comes from uncultured Eubacteriales bacterium, assembly GCA_902461475.1. GTDB lineage: Bacteria > Bacillota > Clostridia > Oscillospirales > Oscillospiraceae > Enterenecus. The sequence goes on from CABPXX010000121.1 coordinate 1,413, forward strand.
GATCTCGCCGTTGCGGTAGCGCATGACCTCCACGTTGACGCCCTCGTAGTAGGAGTTGGGGTAGCCATAGTAGGTCCACAGGAAGGCGCAGATTTTCATCTCGTCGCCAGCGGGGACCAGGGTCTCAAAGCCGTCGGCGGTGACCCGGACAATTTCACGAGGGCCCAGCTCGTAGGCGTCCTCGTAGCCCAGCTTGTGGTAGGCGAAAGACTCGAAGGACACGCAGTGGCCCTCGGGGCCCTTGCCGATGAGGACGGGCAGACGGCCCAGACGGTCCCGGGCGGCGATGATCTCGCCGTGCTCGGTGAGGATGATCAGGGTCATGGACCCTTCAATGAGCTCCTGGGCATTGCGGATGCCGTCAATGAGGTTGGTCTTCTGGTTGATGAGGGCGGCGGTGAGCTCGGTGGAGTTGACCTTGCCGGAGCTCATGGCCATGAACTGGTGGCCGGGCTCGGAAAAATGCTCTGCCACCAGCTGGTCGGTGTTGGTGATGACGCCCACGGTGGTGATGGCGTACAGACCCAGGTGGGAGCGAACCAGCAGGGGCTGGGGGTCGGTGTCGCTGATGCAGCCGATGCCGCTGCAGCCGTGGAAGTCGTGAAGGTCCTTCTCGAACTTGGTGCGGAAGGGGGTGTTTTCAATGGAGTGGATCTGACGCTGGAAGCCGTCGGCGGCGTCATGAATGATCATGCCGCCCCGACGAGTGCCCAGGTGAGAGTGGTAGTCCACGCCGAAAAAGATATCAAGAGTTACGTCCCGCTTGGAGACGGCGCCAAAAAAGCCTCCCATGCTGTTCCTCCTAGTAAATTACTTGCCCATGAGGCGGCGGCTCATCTCCTGATAAGCGCCCTCCACGTTGCCCAGGTCGCGGCGGAAACGGTCCTTATCCAGCTTCTCGCCGGTCTTGGAGTCCCAGAAGCGGCAGGGGTCGGGGCTGATCTCGTCGGCCAGGACGATGGTGCCGTCGGAGGTCTTGCCGAACTCCAGCTTGAAGTCCACCAGGGTTACGCCGCACTCGGCCAGAGTCTTCTTCAAGAACTCATTGACGGCGAAGGCGTAGGTTTTGATCTGCTCGATCTCCTCCCAGGTGGCCAGCTTCAGAGCCACAGCGTGGTAGTCGTTGATGAGGGGGTCGTGGAGGTCGTCGTTCTTATAGGAGAACTCGATGGTGGGCTGGTCGAACACAATACCCTCTTCCACGCCGTAGCGCTTGGCGAAGGAACCGGCGGAGATGTTGCGGATGATGACCTCCAGGGGGACGATGGAAACCTTCTTTACGGCGGTCTCACGCTCATTGAGCTCCTCCACCAGGTGGGTGGGAACGCCGGCCTTTTCCAGCTGGGACATGAGGAAGTTGCTCATCTGGTTGTTGATGGCGCCCTTGCCCAGGATGGTGCCCTTCTTGGCGCCGTCAAAGGCGGTGGCGTCGTCCTTGTAGGAGACGATCACGATGTCGGGGTTCTCGGTGGCAAAAACCTTCTTGGCCTTTCCTTCATACAGCTGTTCCAGTTTGTTCATGATAAATCGTCCTTTCTCTATCTCAAAGTGAGTGAAATTACAGTTCAGCCAGTTCCTGCTGGAGCTTGTCTTCTTTTGCGGCGATCTGAGCGGCCATGATGTCCCGGTCGGCGTCCAGACGGGAGGCCAGCTCGTCGTCCGTGACAGCCAGAATCTGAGCGGCCAGCACAGCGGCGTTCTTGGCGCCGTTGAGGGCCACGGTGGCTACGGGGATGCCGCTGGGCATCTGGACCGTGGCCAGCAGAGCGTCTAGACCGTCCACAGCGCCGCCCTTGAGGGGGATGCCGATGACGGGGAGGGTGGAATTTCCGGCGAAAGCGCCGGCCAGGTGAGCAGCCATTCCGGCAGCACAGATGATCACGCCAAAGCCGTTTTGACGGGCGGAGCGGGCAAACTCAGCGGCCTGGGCGGGCGTGCGGTGGGCGCTCATGATGTGGGCCTCGTAGGGAATGCCATAGTGGGCAAGCTGTTGACAGGCACCTTTCACCACGGGCCAATCCGAGTCAGAACCCATGATAACTGCAACTTTTTTACTCATTGTTCCATTCTCCTTTACAAAACGCATGCCAAAAATCAAACAGGCCAACCACGCACTTGTAGTCGGCCTGTTTGGATTATGGACGGAATTTGGACGCAGAGATGCCCTGAGACATGCCAGATGCAACAGAAAAATGCTCGGCCTTCACAGGACAACACCTCTCTACAAAAAGTATCTTTATTCTATACACAAACGAGGGGGCAAATCAAGGTATAAAATTTTTTTCGTTAGCTTACACAATGGATTGCCTGCGGATTCTATAAGGGCTGGTTAGAATAACCCGGCCCGGTCCAGAATTTCCAGGGCGTCCTTGGCGCGGCTGGCCCAAGAGGCGTTGCGGGCATAGTTCTGTCTGCGGGGGGCAGCCAGGGAGGACTTCTCCTCCAGCGCCCGACGGCAGCGGCGCACAAATCCGGCGGAATCGTAGGCGGTGTATACCACATCGGGGAAGGGCTCCACCTGATCGGGATCAATCATGGTGACAATGGGCTTTCCCGAGGCCAGGTATTCGTACATACGAGGGGGTATGATATCGCTGCCTTTGGTGTCGGCGTGGAAGAGGTCAAAGAGCACGTCACAGGCGAACAGGTAGTCGGGCAACTCCACCGGATTGACAGGCCCGGCCAGGACGATGTTGGGATAGCGGCGCAGGTGGCTGCGCACCGTGGGGGTGACCCGGCCCATGAGCAGGAAGGTCCACTCCGGATGGGTGTGAGCAGCTTGGAGCATGGGCTCCAGCTCGATCCGGCCGTTGATGTCTCCCACCCGGCCCAGAATGGGGGAGGGCAGCTGGGAGAGACAGAGAGGCACCGTGAGTCCAGGGCGGGTGAACATGCGGTCATTGACCCCATTGGGCAGCAGGTGCACGCTGTCGTTGCAGGGGGAGAGACGCTGGACCAATCCGGGCGAGGCGGCAAACACCACGTCGGCGTGGCAGGTCAAATCGCTCTCCTCATCCACATAGGTTTCGTCCCACTCCCGGTAGCAGTCGTACACCAGACCGCTGTATGCCAGTTGGTCCAGATGAACGGTCTGTTCTGGGCTGGTGCACCACAGCACCGGCTCCCGGAAATGGTGGTGAATCAGGACCTTTTCCATAAAGTTGGCACAGCGCTGCTCATCTCGCCGCCGCATGGAAGGGTGATTCCATCGGGCGAACATGGGGGCGGGAAGGGTATACACGGTAATATGGGGGCGCATCTTGCGGCCCTGCTTGGGGCTCGGCATCCCACGGGGGACGGGAGGCTCAAAAAAGAGAATTTGGATGTCGTTCATCCGGGCCAACAGCTGCTGGGTGCGGTTGGGGCGAGCCTGCCATGGGGTGTGGGACAGGCAGAGAATTTGCTTCATGACACTCACCTCAAAAGATCACATGGAAATCTTCTTGCAAGTCTGGACAAAATACAGTAGAATAGGCCATATTTTGTCTTACAGGAACAATTATACAATAGGCTTGACCCCTGGGTCAAGGGAAGGAGTACTGCTGTGCTGGAGTTGATACAACAATTGGACGAGGGGGCCCTGTGGTGGATTGCCCAACACCTGCGTATGGCATGGTTGGACCCCCTGGTGATGTTCTACACCAATCTGGGCAATGGCGGCCTGTGCTTTATCGCCGTGGCCCTGCTGCTGTTGGCGTTCCGCCAGACCAGAACCTCTGGAGCTACCGCATTGACTGCCTTGGCGTTTGGGGCGGTGGTGACCAACCTGACCATCA
>CABPXX010000122.1 GCA_902461475.1 uncultured Eubacteriales bacterium
GAGAAGGCGCTGACCTTTCGGGCTTCCTCGGGTTGGCCACTGCCCAGCAGCCGAGAGATGAGGGAGCCGCCGCCGATGCCCGCCAGTCCGGCCAGACACAGGGTGATGTTGAACACGGGGAGAATGAGGGAGGTAGAGGCCACCATATACGGGTTGTTGGTCCGACCCACAAAGAAGGTGTCCGCCATGTTGTAGATCAGCACGATCAGCTGGCTGGCCACAGCGGGAAGAATCATCTTCCGCAGGGCTACGGGGATGGGAAGGGTGGCGAAGATATCGGATTGGGCTGGTTTGCCGTTTGCTTGCATGGGACTACACCTGAGTTTTCTAGGAGGTTATCGACTGCATGTCATAGATTGCAACAGAGTATATCATAGCACACACCCACCGATGTTTTCCAGAAGAAAGAATGAAAGGAATTGATGCATAGGGCGGATGGTATCATTGCTTTGAGAAAAAGAAAAAGTCCTGAACGCATCTGCGTTCAGGACTTTGGTGGAGATAAGCGGGATCGAACCGCTGACCTCTTGAATGCCATTCAAGCGCTCTCCCAGCTGAGCTATACCCCCGAGTTGTTATTTCGTTTTTGCGGCGGTCTCTCGCGCCGACAAAAGTGAGTATATCAGAGAGGGGGTGGTTTGTCAACAAGAAATTTCAAAAAATCTAAATTTTTTTCTTGCCCATTATGACTCTTGTTTCCGGCCTCGTGTGTCCGGGAAACAGCGGGGCCAGGAGGGGACGCACAGGACGGTCTGGGGAAGCCTGCACAGCTGGCCACGCACCAGAGAGCTGTCTACATGAAGAACTACTCCGTGGGAGCAATGCCATACGCGGACGGATACCCGTATGATGTCTAATTATTATAGAGGTATATGAACAGCGATGTAGGGCCTGTTTTAGCCTCTGCAAAAAAACTGAAATTTTCTGAAAAAAGCCCTTGACTTTTCTTACACCCCCTGTTATACTAACACTCGTTCCGCAGGGGACACGACAAAAACGAATACGACCTGGGGGTATAGCTCAGCTGGGAGAGCGCTTGAATGGCATTCAAGAGGTCAGCGGTTCGATCCCGCTTATCTCCACCAAAAGACCTGAAACCAATCGGTTTCAGGTCTTTTGCTTTTTTTCAGTCGTTGCTTCCAGCGGTATGCCGTGCTATGATTATGATAACAAGGGGAGCGGATAACGCCGGAGATTTGAGAGGTGATAGCAATGAAGCATTTGAAACGATTTCTGTTGCTATTGATTGCTTTGCTTGTAGGCGCTGGACTGGGACATATCCTGTTGTCGGAGTTTGAGCCGTTGCGATTGATTGTCTTTCTTGTGTTGTGTTTGGCTTTGGGCGAACTGTTCTATCAGATTGATCAAAGAACGCAAGGGCAATCGTGAGAGTGGGGAGCCGTTGCATCTGACAAACTCTTTACCGTACCTGGGTGGCTCTGTTTACCTGTGTGTGCTATGATTTCCTTATCCGATGCCATGGAGAGAGGAAGCCGGAAGATGAGAAAGCTACAGATGTGGGATTTGGCCTCTGCACTGGTGTTTTTGGCGGGGGCCGTACTGTTTGGCGTGCCCTGTTTTCGGTATGAGGTGGTGACACCGCTATCCGGGCTTGGTGCTTTGGTTGCGGTAGTTGGGGTGATCATGGGGCTGGTGAAGGTGCGCTGCCCGTGTTGCGGGGCTTTTCTTGGTGCTCTAGTGTCTTCCAAACGTCCCTTTTGTCCCAGGTGTGGGCGCAATTTAGAAAAAGTGCTGAGATAAGAAAAGCTCTGGAATCCTCAAAGGTTCCAGAGCTTTTTTCATCGGTTCAGCCAGAAAATCCCCAAATTGAGATACCCGGCAAAAGCCACCCACGCCAGATAGGGCAGCATCAGCCAGAACGTGCGGCGGTCCAGGGCGGAAAATTGCAGGGTGGTGAGGAGAATGAGGCACCACAGCAGCACCAGCCAGAAAAAGGACACCAGATACAGCCCCAGGTTGAAAAAGAGAATGGACCACAGAAAGTTAAATCCCAACTGAATGCCGTAGAAAATGAGAGCCCGCTTGACCAGCTTTTCCGGGCCCTGGGACCGGACCACTAAATAAGAGGCAATCCCCATCAGCACAAAGAGCACCGTCCACACCACGGGAAACAGCCAACCCGGCGGGGAGAGAGGCGGCTGGTTGAGGGCCTGAAAGTCCTCCATGGCACCCCGGGTCACCCAGCCGGACAGGCCACCCACCGCCAGGGGGATGCCAATGCACAACACCAATTGACGTAGTTTGTGACTCATTCCCAGCACCTCCGTTGCGGCTATTGTATGCTGCGTCGGGGAAAATTATGCAAACAAACACCCCGTGAACTGTTCCATGGTCCACGGGGTGTTGCATTAGGCCTGATAGGCGGTTTCGTCCAGCTTGCGATAATGCTCTGCCTGGGCAGGGGAGAGGGTCTTGATGCCGAAGATAAAGAAGAGAATGTGAAACAGCCACACACAGCCCAGGGCGATGCGGCCCACCGGGACGCTGCCCATCATGAAAAAGCCGATGGACATCACCAGGGTGACCGTGACCATGATGCGCAGTTTGGCGCTCCAGGTCATGCCACGGCCTTTGGCAAAGCTCTCCAGATTGTTTTTGTACAGCTTGGTGGAGGTGAACCAGTTGTGCAGCCGCTGAGAGCTGCGGGCAAAGCAGTAGGCCGCCAGCATCAAAAAGGGAAAGGCGGGGAGCAGGGGCAGCACAGCGCCAACGGCGCCCAGGACCAGACCAATACAACCCAATAGGATATAGAGCACTTTTTTCATGGTATCATCTCCTGTTTTGTCTTTGTTTCTCTCTGGTACTCTCCCACACGTGGCGCAGGGCCAGAATGGGGTGGTGGAGGAGCATCCGGGGCCCGGCGTAGCGCATGACCTGCCGAATTTGCTGGGCCATGTCCTTCCGGTAACAGTGCACCTTGCAGTTGGAGCAGAAGGTTTTCGTCTCCATAAAGGGGCATTTGTCGCTGCGCTCCATGGCGTAGTCCTTCAGCGCCTGGCACTGGGGACACAGCTGTCTGGTAGGGGTGTGGTGAACTCCGTGGCAGTAGATGGCGATCATCTGCCCCACTACCTTCTGCTCCCGCTGGCGTTTTTTCTCCACAGCGGAGGCCATCAGCTCACCCTCCCATGCTCCACCGAGTGCACCTGGTCGGCAATGCCCATGGTGGACCGGCGGTGGCTGACCAAAATCACCGTGCGCTGGTCCCGCTCCCGGTGGAGGGAGCGGAGAATTTCCGCCTCGTTCAGGCTGTCCAGATTGCTGGTGGGCTCATCCAGCAGCAGGAAGGGGGCGTTGTGGAGGAAGGCACGGGCCAGCCCCAGCCGTTGCCGTTCGCCGCCGGACAGGGTGTCCCCCAGTTCTCCCACCGGGGTATCGTACCCCTGGGGCAGGGTGAGGATGAAGTCGTGGATGGAGGCCTTCTTGCAGGCCTCCTCCACCTCTTCTCGGGTGGCGTCGGGGCGGGCCAGAAGAATGTTTTTCAAAATGGTGTCGTGGAACAGGTCGGTGTCCTGGGTCATGTACCCTTGCATGGAGCGCAAATCGGAGGTATTGATGTTCCGCACGTCTCGCTCCGAGATGGTCACCTCTCCGCTCTGGCGGTCCCAGAACCGCATGAGCAGCTTTAAGAGGGTAGACTTGCCCGAGCCGCTACGGCCCACAATGCCCACCACTTTTCCCTTGGGAAAGTCCAGGGTCAGACCGTCCAGAATGGTCTCACCGCCGTAGGAGAAGGTGAGATCCTCGCAGGCGGCCCCGTGGAATCGGGTGGCGGACTGTCCGGACACCTCTTCCACCACCGGGGTCTCGTCCAGAATGTCTAGCACCCGCCGGGCGGCGGCAAAGGTGCTCTGGAGGGTGGCGCCCAGGTTGGCCAGAGCCACTACCGGGCCAAAGGAGGACATGAGGGTAATGAGGGGGACCAGCACTCCGCCAAAGTTTACTTGACCCTGTTCCAGCAGCACCAGCCCCAGGGCCAGCAGCGCCAGGTCGTAGAGCCAGATAACAGTATGGGTGACGGCGGTGTTGGTGCCGGTGATACGGCTCATGTCCTGCTGCACCCGGCTCAGATCGTCGGTGCGGCCCTCCAGCTCACCAAGACGCTGGGCCTGGCCGTGGTACTGGATGGTCTCATCCACTCCCCGCAGGCTGTCCAGTACAAAGGCGGACAGCTGCCCCGCCTTCTGGCGCATCCGGTTGCCGGTATCCCCGGAGCGGCGAGAGGCCAGCACGGGGAGGAGAATGCCCACGGTGGCGTAGGCCAGCAGAGCCAACACCCCGTAGGCCCAGTGGAACCAGGCCAGAAAGGCGGCGGTGAGCAGGCTCATCACCAGGGCAATGGCGGCCGGGGAGATGGTGTGGGCGTAGAACACCTCCAGCAGCTCAATGTCGGAGGTGATGACCGAGATCAAATCCCCCTTGTCCCGCCCGTCCAGCTTGGCAGGGGCCAGGCGGCGCAGGGCGGCAAATACCTTTTGGCGCAAAATGGCCAACAGTTTAAAGGCAATGTAGTGGTTGCAGGTCTGCTCTCCGTAGCGGAACACCCCGCGCAGCAGGGCGCACAGGGCGGCGACCAGGAAAATCAAGGGCAGGGTGTCCTGGTGGTTGAGGACGGAGAGAATGCCGACACCGCCCAGCACTGGGATCAGGGTGGCGGCGATGAAGCCCAGCACGCCCAGGGTGATAGCCAGAAGCATCACCCCGGTGAGTGGCCCCACCAGCGTGATGAGGCGGGCCATACAGGATAGATTACTGCGGGGGTTCATGCGGGTACCTCCTCTTGGTTGAATTGTTCCAGCTCTTGCTGCTGGCCCCACAGCCGGGCATACAGCCCGCCTTGGTCCAGCAGCTGCCGGTGTGAGCCGTGCTCCACTACCCGGCCGCCCTCCATGGCGTAGATGACGTCCGCCCCGGCCACATTGGCCAGACGGTGGGAGATGACCAGCACCGTGTGGGTGCGGGAGAGACGGTGGATCTGCTCCATAATTTCGTTTTCGCTGTCCACATCCACGTTGGAGGTTGCCTCATCAAAGATATACATGGGGCTGTCGTGAAGCAGAGCCCGGGCCAGGGCCAGACGCTGGCGCTGGCCACCGGAGAAGTTGCTTCC
>CABPXX010000123.1 GCA_902461475.1 uncultured Eubacteriales bacterium
ACGACCACGGCACCCCCTACTACACCAACTCCTCCCACCTGCCTGTGGGGTGCAGCGACGACCTGTTTGCCGCCCTGGACGTCCAGGACCAGCTCCAGGTGCTCTACACCTCCGGCACGGTGTTCCACGCCTTCCTGGGGGAGAAACTGCCCAGCTGGCAGTCCGCCGCCGCCCTGGTGCGCAAGATCGCCGAGCACTACAAGCTGCCCTACTACACCATTTCCCCCACCTACTCGGTGTGCGCCGACCACGGGTACCTGCCCGGGGAGCAGTTCACCTGCCCCCACTGCGGCAAGCCCGCCGAGGTGTACAGCCGCATCACCGGCTACTACCGCCCGGTGCAGAACTGGAACGACGGCAAGACCCAGGAGTTCCACGACCGACAAGTCTATCAAGTGGGATAAAATAGCGCCCCGGTCTACCTTATAAATAGGTAGGCCGGGGCGTTGTGCAAGATGCAAAAAGATTTGTCTGCCACGAACAAATAGGAAATTCCTGTGATTGTAAGAAACCTTATGTAATTTTTACAAAAAATTATACTTTAATCTGCCAAACCTCACAAATTTGTGATTTCGCACAAGAATATGTACCGATGGCAAGCGTGGTATGGTATGATATAAATGAAAAACGGCGCGTATCCCACAACGCGCCGCACGTATGAAAGGAAGGAATGTACATGAAAGGAAAACGTCCTGCTAAGCGCGGTTTGACTCTGGCTTTGGCGGGGACCATGCTGGCCTCTACTGTGGTAGGCACCAGCTTCCCGACAGCTTGGGCCGCAGAGCCCACCTACATCGGGGATGCGTCTCTCACCGACAACGCCACCCCAGCCCCCACCCCGGACACCGTTTTGCCCAACGCCAATCAGTATTGGTATCAGAAGGCAGAGCTGTCCGCATTCTGCCACTTTGGCCCCAACACCTTCAACGAGATCGAGTGGGGCGAGCACTACGGGGACAAGACCCCCGATGAGATCTTCAAGCTGGAGACCGACTTCGACGCTGACACCATGGTCAAGACTCTGAAGGACGCCGGCTTCCAGATGCTCATCGTCACCGCCAAGCACCACGACGGCTTCTGTATCTGGAACAGCGCCTACACCGAGTACGATGTGGCCAACACCAGCTACAAAAACGGCCAGGGCGACATTCTGGCTGAGCTGTCCGAGGCCTGCACCAAGTACGACATGAACATGGGCCTGTATCTGTCTCCCTGGGATATCCACGACGACAGCTACGGCTACTACCACGCCAACGGCAACCCCACCAGCAAGGAAAACGACGTGCTGGACTACAACGAGTACTACAACAACCAGCTCCAGGAGATCCTGGGCAACGACAAGTACGGCAACGACGGCCACTTCATTGAGGTGTGGATGGACGGCGCCAAGGGCTCCGGCGCCAACGCCCAGGAGTACGACTTCCAGAAGTGGTTTGACACCATTCAGAGCAACGAGGGCAAGAAGGCCGGCTATGAGGCCGACTGTATGCTCTTCGGCGCTGAGGCCTACACCACCGTGCGCTGGATCGGCAACGAGAACGGCTACGCCGCCGACGATACCTGGTCCAAGTCCATGGTGAACTACGAAAACAACACCATCAACAGCGGCTCTCAGGGCAGCTACACCGTGGGCCTGGAAAACGGCAACCAGTGGACCGTGCCTGAGTGTGACGCCCGCATCACCTCCGGCTGGTTCTGGGGCACTCAGAAGAACACCCCCAAGACCATTGCCGCCCTTGGCGAGATGTACTTCCGCTCCGTGGGCCACAACGGCACCTTCCTGCTCAACGTGCCCCCCAACAACCAGGGCACCGTGGACCAGGCCATTCTGGATCGTGTGACCGAGTTCGGCCAGAACGTCCAGGAGACCTTTAAGAAGAACCTGGCCACCTCCGTGCAGGCCACCAACGTCCGTGGCAATGACGTGGCCTACAAGCCCGGCAACACCATCGATGGCAACGACGCCACCTACTGGACCACTGAGGACGGCACCAACGAGGGCACCCTGCTCATCGACCTGGGCGGCGTGAAGAGCTTCGACGTGGTGAGCGTGGAAGAGGCCATCCAGAACGGCCAGCGCATCAACTCCTACAAAGTGGAGTATCGCGATGCCAGCGGCGAGTGGCACGAGATGCAGTCCGGCCAGACCATCGGCGCCAAGCGTCTGGTGCGCACCGGAGCCGTCCGGGGCGATCAGGTGCGGATCACCGTGTCCACCCCCGACGACAAGGTGCCCATGATCAGCGAGGTGGGCGTGTACAAGGCCAGCGAGGGCTTTGAGCTCTCCGGCGCCGCCCCCGACGGCATGGACGTCATCGACATCAAGAATGGGGCCTTCCAGTTCTCCAACGGCTGGACCGACGAGCCCGGCTCCCAGTTCATCGGCGGCACCAACAAGTGGGCCAACACCGGTGCTACCTTCACCGTCAACTTCACCGGCTCCAAGATCTACCTTCTGGGTACCAAGGACCCCAACCACGGCAAGGCTGATATCTACATCGACGGCGAGAAGGTGTCCACCATCGACACCAACGCCTCCGCCCGTGCCCTGGGTCAGTACATCTTCGTCTCCGAGGATCTGGCCGACGGCGAGCACACCCTGGAGCTGCGGGTCACCTCCAAGGCCATCGGCATTGAGGCCGCCTACACCATCAACAACGGCGGCAAGGGCATGATTGGCATCGAGGAGAGCCGCTACACCATGAACGAGGAGCAGCGCATGGACGTCAAGCTGGTCCGCGTGGGCGGCACCAGCGACGAGCCGGTCACCGTGAAGCTGTCCCCCAACCCCGGCTCCGCCGTTCAGGGCGACTTCAACTCTGACCTGGTGACCGAGGTCACCTTCCAGCCCGGCGAGACCGAGAAAACCGCTCCTGTGGAGACCCGCCGCAATACCAACATCACCGGCGACCTGGAGTTCACCATTGAGCTGTCCTCCGCCGACAAGGACGTCATCCTGGGCTTCAACCCCGTGGCCACCGTCACCATCAAGGATATGGACTCCGCCTCTCGCGAGCAGCTGGAGGCCCTGGTGAATGAGGCTGAGGGCAAGCTGGGCGAGTGGTACTCCTCCGGCTGGGACGCCTACGCCCAGGCCGTGGCTCAGGGCAAGGAGCTGCTGGCTGCCTCCGACGCTGATCAGGAGGCTATGGCCCAGGCTGTGGCCGCCATCCAGGCCGCCAAGGGCGCTCTGGTGGAGCGTGAGCAGTACTCCGCTGACGACCCCGTGCCCTTCCCCTGGCAGCCCAACTCCACCTACACCGTGGAAGCTGAGTTCGCCATTCTGAAGAACACTGGTGAGAACGAGGATTGGCCCCTCCAGGTGGCCGAGTCCAGCTGGGCCAGCCACGGCAAGTTCGTCAACTGCCTAAACCAGAACGACACCATCTCCTTCCCCTATGTGGCCGACCGCACCGGCACCTACACCGTCACCGCCACCTACCGCAGCGGCGACACCAACAACTCCCTGGCTTGGAGCGAGGTGGACGGTAAGATCACCTCTAGCACCGTCTCCGCTGGCGCCGGGGACAGCGCCACCGCCACCCACACCGTCACCTTTGACATCGAGGTCACCGAGGCTGGCGCTGGCACCCTGGTGTTCACCGGCCCCGCCAAGAAGTCTCCCCAGCTGGACAAGCTGGTCATCACCCCCAAGAACATCGACTACCAGACCTGCAACGTCACCGTGACCGCCAATGCGGGCGGCACCGTGTCTCCCGCCGGCACCACCGCTGTCACCGAGGGCGAGTCCTTCACCCTCACCATCACCCCCGACGCCTACTATCATGTGGAGTCCGTGGTGGTCAACGGTGAGACCGTCACCGTCACCGACAACACCTACACCCTGGACAGCGTCACCAGCGAGACCACCATCGAAGTGACCTTCGCTCCTGACGTCACCCGCGACGACCTCCAGGCTCTGGTGGACGCCGCCGACGGCAAGGTGGGCGAGTGGTACACCAGCGGCTGGGATGCCTACGCCAAGGCCATTGCGGACGCCACCGAGCTGCTGAAGGAGGAGAACCCCTCCGTCTCCGCTCTGGGCGAGGCCAAGACCGCCATCGAGACCGCTCTGGCCGCTCTGGTGGAGCGTGAGCAGTACACCACCGAAGATCCCTTCTACTTCCCCAACGAGAAGGGCGTGTCCGTGACTCTGGAAGCTGAGTTTGCTCAGCTGCACAACGTGGAGCTGGCCTCCGACGGCCAGTGGGCTCTGTGTGTGGCCGAGGCCGACTGGGCCAGCCACGGCGAGTTCATCAACTGCCTGAACCAGCAGGACACCATCTCCTTCCCCTATGAGGCCAAGACTGCTGGTACCTACACCGTCACCGCCACCTACCGCAGCGGCGACACCAACAACTCCCTGGCCTGGAGCGAGCCCGATGGCAAGATTGCCTCCGGCACCGTCTCCGCTGGCGCTGGCGACGAGGCCCGTGAGACCCACACCGTCACCTTCGAGATCGAGATCACCGAGGCCGGCGCCGGCACTCTGGTGTTCACCGGTCCCGACAAGAAGTCTCCCCAGCTGGACAAGCTGGTCATCGAGCTCAAGGAGGCCGCTGAGCCCCAGCCCGTGGAGTACACCGTCACCGTGAACACCCAGGGCGAGGGCACCGCTACCGCCGAGCCCACCACCGCCACTGCTGGCACCACCGTGACCCTGACTCAGACCGCTGCTGAGGGCTGGCACTTCGTGGAGTGGCAGAGCGAGACCGTCACCGTCACCGATAATACCTTCGTGATGCCCGAGGGCAACGTCACCGTCACCGCCGTGTTTGAGAAGGACGAGACCCCCGAGCCCGGCGATGTCAACAAGACCCTGCTGGAGAAGACCGTGGCCTATGCCGAGGGTCTGGACACCACCGGTGTCACCGACACCGCCAAGAAGGCCTTTGAGGACGCTCTGGCCAACGCCAAGACCGTTCTGGCCGACGCCAACGCCACCCAGGACGAGGTCAACGCCGCTTGGGACCAGCTGCTGGAAGGCATCTGGGGTCTGGGCCTGACCCAGGGCGACAAGGCTCTCCTGGAGCAGCTGATCGCCAAGGCTGAGAGCATGCTGCCCAACGCCGACAAGTACGTGGAGACCAACTGGCAGCAGCTGGTGGACGCTCTGGC
>CABPXX010000124.1 GCA_902461475.1 uncultured Eubacteriales bacterium
TCCTCCAGGTCATGGAAATAGGAGACCTGCTCCTGGCTCATGCCCGACTGGACGGCTCCCTGGGCCATGTGCTTGGCCAGGTCGCCAATGGCGATGAGCCGCTCCACTCCGGCCTGGGCGAAGTAGCCGCCCACCGCCTGGTGGAACATGGCGCTATTGGCGCCCAGCTCCTTCATGTCTCCCACCACAGCCACACGGCGGCGGTCCTTGGCGTCGCCCAGCACGGCGGCATGGACTGGGGGTTGGCATTGTAGGCGTCGTTCAAAATCACCACATCCCCGGGGCAGTTGACCACGTTCATGCGCATCTTGGTGGGGAGAAACGCCCGGATGCCTCGGGTAATCTCGTCAGCCTCCATGCCGAACAGCTCGCCCACTGCGGTGGCCATGAGGGTGGGGTAGATCATGTGGGTGCCCAGGGCTGGGATATCCGCCTGGAACTTGCTGTGGGGGGTCTTCACCTGGCAGGAGATGTGGCTGGGCCCGTCGCTGTCAATGTCAAAGGCGGTGTAGTCCAGCCCCTCCCCGCTGCCCACCATGTAGGTGGTCTGGGGCAGCTTGCCCTTGAGGGTGGAAAGCATAGGGTCGTCCCCGTTGAGAATGGCGGTGCCATCCGCCTTGAGATGGTTGAAGATTTCGCACTTGGCGGCAAAAATGGCCTCCCGGCTACCCAGGTTCTCAATGTGGGAGTCCCCCACATTGGTGATGAGGGCCACATCCGGCTCCACCAGCTCGCTGAGGTAGTCGATCTCCCCGGCGTGGTCCATGCCCATCTCCAGCACGCAGATCTGGTGGGTGTGGTCCAGGCGCAGCAGGGTGAGGGGCAGGCCGATGTCATTGTTGAAGTTGCCCTCGGTTTTCAGTACCTTGTACTTGGCCCCCAGCACCGCCGCCACCATGTCCTTGGTGGTGGTCTTGCCCACCGAGCCGGTCACCGCCACAAAGGGGATGTGGAACATCTCCTTATAGTACCGGGCCAGGTCCCGCAGGGACCGCTGGGTGGAACGCACCTTGATGTAGAACTTCCCCGGCAGGTAGCTCTCCCGCTCCCGGGCGGTAATGCAGCCCACCGCCCCCTGCTCCAGGGCGCTGTTGATGAAGGAGTGGCCGTCAAACCGCTCTCCCTCCAGGGGAAGGAACAGGCAGCCCTGGGGGACACTGCGGCTGTCGGTACACACCTCGGTGACCGTCTGATTCAGGTCAGCCTCCCTACCAATGAGGGTGCCGCCCACTGCCTGGAGTAGCTGCGCCAATGTCAAAGCTTCCATCTCTTCTTCTCCTTTACTGGTCCTCAGTGTCCCGCCTTGCGGGCCTGCAAGGATGCCTCAATGATGCGCTCGCACAAGGTGCCGTAATCAATGCCCACCACAGCCGCCTCCTGGGGCAGCAGGCTGGTGGGAGTCATGCCGGGCAGGGTGTTGATCTCCAAGAACCAGGGGGTGCCGTCCTCGGTGACAATGAAGTCCGCCCGGGAGTACACCGCCAGGCCCACCCCGTGGAACACCTTCAAAGCGGCCTCGGCCAGCCGCTGCTCCCACTGCTGGGGAATCTGGGCGGGACAGATCTCATCGGCCGCCCCAGGCTGGTACTTGTTCTCATAGTCATAGAATCCCTCTTTGGGGATGATCTCAATGGAGGGAAGGGCCTTCCCTTCCAGGATGCCCACCTGGATTTCCCGGCCGGACACATACTGCTCCACCACACAGCGGCCGCCCAACTCCAGGCCCTCTTCCAGAGCTGCCTTCAGCTCCTCCTTGGTGCGGGGGATGGACACACCGATGGAAGAGCCGTAGTCCACGGGCTTGACCACGCAGGGCACTTCCAGACGCTCCACCAGGCCGGGGATGTCCGCTGCGGTGTAGTCCACCAGCTCCCAGCTGGGGGTCTGCACCCCCAGAGGGGCCACGATACGCTTGGTCAGGTCCTTATCCATGGCAATGGCAGAGCCCAGGTAGTTGGACCCGGTATAGGGAATACCCATGAGGTCCAGAGCGGCCTGCACCCGGCCATCCTCGCCGCAGGCCCCGTGGAGGGCCAGGAACACCACATCCGCCTGAGCGCACAGTTCCAGCACTCCGGGGCCTTCACCTGCTCCAGGTCGGGGGCCACCCGGCCCACCCGGGTCAGCTCCTCATCCAGAGGTGCGTCAAACAGGGTCTCCACCGGGGCGTGGGTGCCCAGGAACATATCCACAAAGGCCACCTGGTGCCCCCGCTGGCGCAGGGCGGTACACACCTTGCAGCCGCTGGACAGCGAGACATTCCGCTCCGGGCTCAGTCCGCCCGCCAATACCACAATCTTCATGACCATTCTCCTTTATCGGTGGAATCACTCCATGGAACATTCGGTCCCTACAAAGCATTCACTCTTCTCTTCATAGGTATGACTCCCAGGCCTCGTTTATCCCGGGGATACCCACATTAGCAAATTATTATATCACTTTGCCCCGGTCCAGGCAAGAGGTGGGTTTTCCTGAGAAAAAGAAAAACGGACATGACCTTAGTCATGTCCGTTTGGCAGCGGATGAAGGATTCGAACCCTCACGAACAGAGTCAGAGTCTGGTGTGCTACCATTACACTAATCCGCTATGTTTGTTCGTTTGTCTTGTGCTCTGTTTTGCGCCGCTCGCTTGAGCCTTGTCTAGTATAGCACGTATACGAAAAATGTCAACCCCCTTTTTTCGATTTTTTGAAAAAAATTTTGTGCCCCCCAAATTGGGGGGGCACAGGACACTCGTTAGGCATAGAAGGAGTGGCCGCCAATGGTGGCCACATAGGCACGGTTCCGGGAGGCGTAGCAGTCCAGGCCTGCCCGGTTGAAGAACAGAGCGTTATCCAGCACCACCGCTCCGTCCAGCACCAGCTTGGCAGCCACCACGCTCTCCCAGTTGGGATCGCGGTGGATGGAGCCACTGGAGGCAGGGCTAAACTGATTTTTCTGGAAAATCACACCCTCCACCGTGTTGGGGAACTTGTAGCTGGCCACTCGGTTCATCACCACGTTGCCCACTGCGATCTTCCCCGCCATAGGTTGATTGCCGCTCTCCGAATAGATGATGTGGGAGAGCCAATAGAGATCATTGCTGTTGTAATAGGAACTGCCAGGGGTGATATAGCCCTGGCCCTCCTGGGTGTACAGGCGGATGTACCCGGTGGCATCGTCCCGAACCAACTTCAGGTTCAGAACCTCAGCCATGGTATCCACGGGAAGCGCCAGATCCCCGTTCAGGTTCACCACACCCTGGTCCAGATAGAGATAGCGGTCGTTGGCCACCACGTAACAGGCGCCATCGTACACCGACATCTGCAGAGTCTCCTGGGTCGCCGGGTCGGTAGCGGACACGGACACACCGCCGTCCACCTGCTCCACCACAGCCTGGGGCTGGGCGGCGGCCAGGAAAGATTCCACGGTTACGTAACACTCTCCCCCGATCATCTCACGCCCCACGTTCAACAGTGCGACGGAGTCAAGATACAGGCCAATGCCCTGGGGGTGCTGGATATTCTCTGCGGCCTGCCGGGCCACGATCGCCTCGGCAGAAACCACGGCCATCAGTTCATCTGCGCTGCCCAGCTGCTCGACGACAGCGGGCTCAGAAACCTGAGGCTGAACTGCTTTACTGGGCTGGATCAATGTGCATGCCATGAGTGTCGCCAGCATTGCGCTGGTCACCTTCACATTCATTCAATCGCTCCTTGTTTCAATTTGTTGTCAAATTGTAACTGTATTGTAACCCATTTTAAACCGCTTTGCAACCCTTTTGCTCCGTCATTTTGACTAAACATCTCGCCCCTTTCAGGCAGCATACACACAGGTCATCTAAATTTTGACCATATTTTCCCGTTTTTGTGCGTTTTGCACACAAAAATATAGAGAACAATTTTCCGCGTCATTCCCTGCTCTGGGCTGGTCTCTGAGCCACAAAAAGAAACGGTGGAAGCGGCCAAGAAAAGCCTGCTTCCACCTGGGGCATCGTTCCGTTTCATCCCGGTGACATTTGAGGTAGTCCGTGTCGAAAAAAGGAAAACCCCGAACGTTTTACGTTCGGGGTTTTGGCGGAGTGGGAGGGATTCGAACCCTCGGACGGTTTTTGGCCGTCACACGATTTCCAATCGTGCTCGTTATGACCTCTTCGATACCACTCCGTGTGGCCTCTGTCGGGTCAACGAAGGTCATTATACCAGATTCTCCGCCAATGTCAACACCTTTTTTCAAATTCTTTTCATTTTTTCTTCAGCCACTCTTTTAGGGTGCGCAGCACCACTGGAGACAGCAGCAACAGGGTGGCCAGATTGGGGATGGCCAACAGGCCGTTACACAGGTCCACCAGCTCCCACACCGCCGCCAAGTCTCCCACAGCCCCCGCCACCACGCACAGGGGAAACACCACATGGTACACCCCCAACACCAGGGGCGACTTGGTGAGGGTCTCCACCCCCCGACGCCCATAGTATCCTGCCCCCACCAGAGAGGTAAAGGCAAAGAGGGTCAGGCTCACCGTCACCATCCACTCCCCTGCCGCCCCCCACAGGGAGGCAAAGGCGGAGGCGGCCAGGGTGCTGCCCAGCATTTCCCCGGGGATCTTCCCGGCCGCAATCATCTCCTGGGCCGCCACGGGGTCGTAGACCCCAGAGGTGAGAATCACCAGCGCCGTGACCGTGCAGATGACCAGGGTGGCAAAGAACACCTCAAAGATACCCCACATGCCCTGTTTCCCCGGGTGGTCCACCTGGGCACAGGCGTGGGCCATGGCGGACATGCCCACCCCCGCCTCGTTGCTGAACACCCCACGGGCCAATCCATAGCGCAGAGCAAGGCCCATGGAGTAGCCACCCACCACCGCCTTGGGGGCAAAGGCATAGGTGACAATCTGCTCCATCACCTGGGGGAGCTTCTGGGCGTTGACGGCAATCACCCCTACCCCGCCGCCGATGAAGATCACCGCCATCACCGGCACCAGTAGCTGGCTGAGCCGGGACACCCGGCGGATGCCCCCCATGAGCACCACCGACACCACCACTGCCAGCACCACTCCCACCACTTTCGGGGAAAGTCCCACAGACCGCTCCAGAGCGGTGGCGATGGAATTGGCCTGGGCCAGGTTGCCCCCCA
>CABPXX010000125.1 GCA_902461475.1 uncultured Eubacteriales bacterium
CCGGAGGGGATGGTGCCGGACAGCCGCCGCTCCAGATAGGGGGCGGAGAGCTGAGGCGGCGGGCCGTCCAGGCGGTAGCCCAAACGGGTGGAGGAGGAGATGGGCCAGCCCTGCTCCCGCAGCTGGGACAGCTCCTTCCAGATGGCGCCCCGGGTGACCCCCAGCGTCTGGCTCATCTCCTGGCCGGAGACATAGCCGGGGCTCTGGGCCAGCAGGGAAATGAGTTGATCTTGATTCATGATTTGGCCTCCCGTCAGGTGAGACGGTCATAGAGGGTGATGGAAATGGAGAGGACACCGCCGTCTCGCAGCACGGACAGCTCCACCTGATTGCCCACCCCGGTGTCATTGAGCACCCGGGTCAGGGCGTAGAGGGTGGGGGTGTCCACCCCGTTGGCGGCGAGAATCACGTCGCCCTCCAGCAGTGCCTCGTGGGCGGGGGTATCGGCGGTGGTGCTCACCACGTACACACCGGAGGTGTCGTCCATCTGGACCTCCTGGCACAGGATGCCCAGGGAGGGGCGGAAGCTCTGTCCGGTGTGAATCATCTGGTTGAGGAAGGGAATGGTGTCGTTGATGGGGATCACCAGGCCCAAGCCTTCGATGACGGTGTCATTTTCCACGCCGGTGATCTTGGCGGAGGTGATGCCCACCACCTGTCCATAGGCGTTGGTCAGAGCGCCGCCGGAGTTGCCGGAGTTGAGGGCGGCACTGGTCTGGAGAAGGTTCATGTCCTTGCCGTCCACCTGAATGGTGCGGGTGGGGGAGGAGATGATGCCCTCGGTCATGGTGCCGTGGAGGTAGCCCATGGGGTTGCCGATGGCGTACACCGAGTCGCCCACCGACAGCTGGTCCGAGCTGCCCAGGCGGGCGGGGGTGAGGCCCTGGGCCTCAATTTTCAGCACTGCCAAGTCCAGCTCCTCGTCGTAGCCCACCAGCTTGGCATCATAATTGGCCGTGCTGGAGAGCAGGCCCACGTTCAGGGACACGCCGCCCTGGATGATGTGGAAGTTGGTGACGATGTACCCCGACTGGGTGAGCACTACTCCAGAGCCCACACTGGCCGAGCCGTTGCCCTGGTCGGCGGTGACGCACACCACCGAGGGGAGCACCTGGTCATAGATTTGGTTGCTGGTCAGGACCTGGGTGTCCTGGTCGTGTACAAAGATGGACACGTTGGGGTCGGGCTGGGCCCAGGGCAGGTCAGCGGGGTCCCAGTTGGCGTTGACCTCCACATGGCTGGAGGGGCGGGGGGCAAAGGAGCCCCGCTGGGCATCCGCCAGGGAGTTAGCCAGGTGGACCATGCCCAGGTATCCGCCGAACACCAGGGCCGCTGCGGCCACCAGGCACAGGGACACCACCAGCAGCGCCTTACCCAGGCGGCGAGGGCGACGGTCTGAGGTGTAGTGGTAGTGGATGGGGCGGGGTTCCCCTTGGGGCCAGCGATGGGAAAGATGGTTGGACACGGCAAACGCCTCCTGAATCAGATTCATGCCCGGGGCAGACTGAAGGTAAAGGTGGTCAGACCGTCCTGACTGGTGCAGGTGATGGTCTCTTTGTGGCTGTTGAGAATGGTTTTGACGATATACAGACCCAGTCCCACGCCGTCCCGGTTTTCACTGCGGGAGTGGTCGGCCTTGTGGAAGCGGTCGAAGATGAGGTCCAGTTCCTCCGGAGGGATGGTCTTGCCCTGGTTGCTCACCGACACCGTGGCCTTGGAGCCCTTGGGGACAATGGACAGGGACAGGGTGCCCTCCTCCTGGGAGAACTTGATGGCGTTGTCCAGCAGGTTGTAGCACACCTGGGTGATGGCATCCTGGTCGCCCCACACCATCACCGGCTCTTCCGGCAGGTTGGTGGCCACCTCCAGATGCTTCTGGTTGATCTTGCCCTCCAGACTCACCAGGGTGCGCAGCATGGTTTCGCCCAGGTCAAATTGCTGCTGGGGGGCCCGCTCGTCGGACTGGAGCCGGGACAGGTCCAGCATGGACCGCACCAGCCGAGACAGCCGCCGGGTCTCCGAGGAGATGATGCTCAGATACTCCCGCTCCCGGTCGTGGGGAATGGTGCCGTCCAGAATGCCGTCGGCAAAGCCAGCAATGGTGGTCATGGGGGTTTTCAGCTCGTGGGAGATGTTGGCGATGAACTCGCTGCGCCGCTGTTCGCTCTTGGACAGGGACTCGGCCATGGCGTTGAAGGCCTCCGCCAGCTCGCCAATCTCGTCCCGGCGGTTGCCCACGTCCACTCGCACGTCCAGCTTGCCCAGTCCGAACTGACGGGCAGCGGCGGCAATCTCCTTCATGGGCTTGGACTGGTGCATACTGGTCACCGAGCTGAGAATGGCGGCCACCAGGATGACTGCGCAGGCCACCACCACGAAGATGGCGGACAGGTCCCGCCACATGGCGGTGATGTCCGAGGTGTTGGTGGAGAAGAACACCAGCCCTTGCAGGTATCCGCTGGAACTGGAGACGGGCAGGCCCACCATGAACCGGGCGCTGGAGTACAACCCATTTAGGGTGGTCATGCCCTCATAGACCTTGTCGTTGATGACAGCGTTGACGATGTCATTGGGCATGTTCCGGGAGGTCATGTTATACAGCACATGTTTGCCGTCGGTGGCAAAGAGAATGGTGCCGTCGTTGGTGGCCACGATGATGTGGGAGTCGGCCACTTGGGCCACCGTGGAGATGTATTGCTGAAACTCGTCAGTGGTCCACACGGTGCTGCCGTTGTTGTTGGCGGCGTAGGACGTATATTCTGCAATGTACTTGGCATTGCGCATGAGGGTGTCCTGCTTTTCCTGGAGGGTGTACTGGTAGCTCAGGGCGGCGAAGGATGCGCCCAACAGGAGAAAGGACAGCAGGACCATTCCGGCCATGGTGGCAAATTGCCGTCCATACATGGATTTCATGGATGAGGCACCTCCTGCTCTGTGGGGTTAGCTGTTGGACTCAAACTTGTAGCCCACGCCCCACACGGTTTTCAGGCTCCACTTGTCGCTGACGCCCTCCAGCTTTTCCCGCAGACGCTTGATGTGCACGTCCACGGTGCGGCTGTCGCCGAAGTAGTCAAAGCCCCACACCTCGTCCAGCAGCTGGTTGCGGGTGAAGACCCGGTTGGGGGAGGAGGCCAGGTGGTAGAGAAGCTCCAGCTCTTTGGGCGGGGTGTCCACCCGCTTGCCATCCACCAGCAGCTCGTAGGAGTCCAGGTTGATAACCAGCTTGTCAAACACCAGCTTTTTCTCCTTCTGCTCCTCTTCGCCGTATCGGCGCAGCACGGCGTGGACCCGGGCCAGCACTTCCTTCATCTCAAAGGGCTTGGTGATATAGTCGTCGGCGCCCAGCTCCAGGCCGTTGACCTTGTCATCTAACTCGCCCTTGGCGGTGAGCATGATGATGGGCACCTTGGAGGTCTCCCGGATTTTGCGGCAGATGGACCAGCCGTCCATGCCGGGCAGCATGATGTCCAGCATCACCAGGTCGGGCTGGAACTGTTGGAACTTCTCCAAACCCACCAGTCCGTCGTTGGCCACCTGACAGTCCATGGACTCCTTTTCCAGATATAGACGCATCAGGTCGGCAATGTTCTTGTCATCTTCCACGATCAATACCTTACGGGGCATACGTGTCACCCTTTCTTTTTCTGCGGAGAGGGGCTCTCCCTAAATTTTTTATGATACCTGTATTATAATGCGTACTGAACAAAGCCGAACGCCTTGGAAGCGGTGGCTTACAAGGCCATTTGGCTTTGTTCAAGGTGCAAGGTTTTTGGACAAATTTCTTCAAAAACCTTGCACCTTCCGCTGGTGCGCTGAGGTGCACCAGCGGAAATACGCATTGTAACAATGGCTGAATTCCATAAAAGCGGCTCCTTTGAGCCGTTTTTATGGAATTGCGCGGCTACCGCCGCGTGAATAAACCGATTAGCGGTTTATTCGGCAGACATTATTATATCCTGGGTTTTTGGCGAAGTGGAGAAGTTTTTGTAAATTCACACCACGTAAGAGCGATCAATGTGAATGACCGCGTGATAATTGGGGTTTTCTGCCTGCAATGCCTGGACCAGAGCGTCCTTCACCTGGGCCGGGGGCATGGTGACGCTATAGGGAACCACCAGATCAAAAATCAGATTGGAGTACATAGGACCCATGGTCATGCGGAAGTCATGGATGGACAGGTCGGGGTGAATATCCCGGGCCAGCTGAGCGGTGCGGGCCCGCAGCTGCTCCACCTTTGGGTTGCCAGTCTGAATGGGGTCCATGTGGATGACGGCCTCGATCTGGAACCGCTCGCCCAGCTCCCGCTCGATGTGGTCGATGATATCGTGGGCCTCCATCACATCGGTCTGATCGGACACCTCGGCGTGGACGCTCATCATCCGCCGCCCGGGGCCGTAGTCGTGGATGATGAGGTCATGAATGCCCACCACCTGGGGGTGTTCCATGATGACAGACTGGATATCCTTCACCATCTCCGGGTCGGGATTGGTGCCCAGCAGGGGATCGATGGTGTCCTTGGCGGCGGACCAGCCGGCCTTGAGGATGAACGCTGCCACCAGCAGACCCAGCCAGCCGTCCAGCTGCAAGCTGGTGACGTGGGTGATGCCCAGGCCCAGCAGCACGGTGGAGGTGGCCAGAGCGTCGGAGCGGGAGTCGATGGCGGTAGCACGGAGGGTCTCAGACTGGATGCGGTTGCCCAGCTTGCTGTTAAACCAGCCCATCCACAGTTTCACCAGAATGGAGATCACCAGGATGGTGCCGCTGAGGGCGGTGAGTTGGGTGGCCTCGGGATGTAAGATCTTCTCAATGGAGCTCTTGCCCAACTCCACACCCACCAGGAGAATGAGAAGGGACACCAGCAGCCCGGAGAGGTACTCCATGCGGCCATGGCCGAAGGGGTGGTCGGCGTCCGGCTTCTGACCGGCCAGGCGGAAGCCCACCAGAGTGACTACAGAGGAGGCGGCATCGGAGAGGTTGTTGAAGGCGTCGGCGGTGACGGAGATGGCGCCGGTGGTGAGTCCGGCGGTGAGTTTTCCCGCAAAGAGCAGCAGGTTTAAGAGAATTCCCACCCCGCCGGCAAAGACGCCGTATTGACGCCGTA
>CABPXX010000126.1 GCA_902461475.1 uncultured Eubacteriales bacterium
AGCCTGGACAGGTTCCCCACGGCCCGGGTGCCGCCGCCGGCAAAGCCGCTCTTGCTGGGTTTTTCAGAAATGGCTGGGGACGGACTGGTCAATGGCATACTGCTCTCCTCCTGAGGGGATGAGGTACATCCCACGGTTATGGTACACATGGCCGCTGCCAGCAGCAGCGCAGCCAGTTTCTTGTTCTTCACGAGATTAGTTCCTCCTTATGCCCACGGTAGAGGGCGGGTGAATTCGCTTCGCTAATTCACTAAACAACACCCGGCGCAAAAAACGCCCCCATCTAGATGAGGGGACGCATCCTCAATCAACCAGGTATGTTCTGAAATTCTGGTTTATACTCCTGCATTATAGGGCATGTTCCTTGATTTGTCAATCCAACACATAAATTGACCTTTTCCTCCCTCTTCTCTGTGGCATTCCTGTGATTTTTTCGTAAAATTAAAGAAAAATGTTGCAAAAATGTAAAGAATATAGGTTGATCCCTTTTTTATCCATTGAAAATTGTTGTAATTTTTCAGTTTTCTGCCATAAAGCGGGATGGAATCCCTGTACCGGGAGCTACGTTGACAGGGCGGGGGAAAGCACCTAAAATGGAGGGGATACCACCCCCTCAAGCGGGGGAAAGGAGCGAAGCGCATGTATCGAATTCTAATTGTAGAGGATGATCGGGGCATTGCCGGTGCGGTGCAGACCCAGCTGGAGGCCTGGGGGCTGGAGGCCAAATGCGTCTCCGACTTCCGCAACGTGCTGGGGGAGTTTGCCCAGTACCAGCCCCACCTGGTGCTCATGGACATCGGGCTGCCCTTTTTCAACGGCTTCCACTGGTGCAGCCAGATCCGCACCGTCTCCCAGGTGCCCATTGTCTTTCTCTCCTCCGCCTCGGACAACATGAACCTGGTGATGGCCATGAACATGGGGGCGGACGACTTCATCGCCAAGCCCTTTGACCAGGGGGTACTCATCGCCAAGGTGCAGGCCATGCTCCGCCGGGCCTACGACTATGCCGGAGCGGTGCCGGTACTGGAGCACCGGGGGGCCATGTTCAACACGGGAGACGGCACCCTCACCTATCAGGGGGAGAACATCGACCTGACGAAAAATGAGTACCGCATCCTTCTGGCCCTGATGCAAAGCAAGGGCAGCGTGGTCAGCCGGGAGCGGCTGATGGAGCTTCTCTGGGAAGGGGACAGCTTTGTGGACGAGAACACCCTGACGGTGAATGTCAACCGCCTGCGCAAGAAGTTGGACGGGGCGGGGCTGAAGGCCTTCATCACCACCAAGTTCGGGGTGGGCTATCTCATCTCTTAATAAGGAGGACGTCATGAGGTTCCTAAAAACCTATCTGAGGGACCGCCTTCCGGCGGTGGGGATTTTCATTCTCTTATCCCTCATCTTTCTCACCGTGTTTGCCCTGTACCGACTGCCCATGGCCGCGGTGCTCTACCCGGTGGGGCTGTGCGCCGTGCTGGGGTGCGTGTTTTTGGGGCTGGACATCCGGCGAGCCCGGGAGCGGCACCGCCGCCTGGAGCAGCTCTCCCAGCTGTCTGGGGCGGTGATGGGGGAGTTTCCCCTGCCCATCAACCAGGACCACCGGGACTACCAGCACATCATCCAGCTGCTGCGGGCTGAGCAGGTCCAGCGGGAAGGGGAGATGCAGCGCCGCTATGAGGACATGGTGGACTACTACACCGTGTGGGCCCACCAGATCAAGACCCCCATTGCCTCCATGCGCCTGACTCTCCAGAGCCAGGACTCCCCCACCGCCCGGCAGCAGCTGGAGGAACTGCAGCGCATCGAGCAGTATGTGGAGATGGTGCTGGCCTTCCTCCGCCTGGACTCGGAGTCCACCGACTACCTGTTCCGGGAGTACGAGCTGGACGGCATTCTCCGGGGAGCGGTGCGCAAGTTCTCCACCCAGTTCATCCGCCGCCACATTGCCCTGCACTATGAGCCCACGGGGCTGCGGGTGCTCACCGATGAGAAGGGACTGAGTTTCGTGGTGGAGCAGGTGCTGTCCAACGCCCTAAAGTATACCCCTGACGGGGGCGAGGTGTGGCTGGAGCTGGAGGAGAGCGCCACCCTGTGCATCCGGGACAACGGCATGGGCATCGCCGCTGAGGACCTGCCCCGCATCTTCCAAAAGGGGTACACCGGGTACAATGGCCGGGCGGACAAGAAGGCCAGCGGCCTGGGGCTGTACCTGTGCCGCCGCATCTGCCAGAGCCTGGGCCATACCATCACTGCCCAGTCTGTGGCGGGGGAGGGCACCACCATCCACATCGGTTTGGAGCGGGAACAGCGGTGGCTGGAGTGACTTGTGACAAAAGTGTAAGAAGTGGAGGCCAAAGTGTAAGGAGATGCCATGGAGAGGCGGGGTTCTCCCGGCTATAATAAGGGTGTAAACAGCAAAGGAGGAACCGCTCTATGAGTATTTTGGAAGTACAGAGCTTACAGAAGGTCTACACCACCCGCTTTGGCGGCACCCAGGTGCAGGCGCTGAAAAATGTCACCTTCCACGTGGAGGAAGGGGAGTATGTGGCCATCATGGGAGAGTCTGGCTCCGGCAAGACCACCCTTTTGAATATCCTGGCGGCGCTGGATAAGCCCACTGGGGGCCTGGTGAAGCTGGACGGCCAGGAGCTGGGCAAAATCCGGGAGTCTGAGGTGGCGGCCTTCCGCCGGGACCACCTGGGCTTTGTGTTCCAGGACTTCAACCTGCTGGACACCTTCTCCCTGGAGGACAACATCTACCTGCCCCTGGTGCTCTCGGGCAAGCAGCCCAGCGAGATGAAGCAGCGCCTGGTGCCTCTGGCGGCCCAGCTGGGCATTGCCCACCTGCTGAAAAAGTACCCCTATGAGGTGTCCGGCGGCCAGAAGCAGCGGGCAGCTGTGGCCCGGGCCCTCATCACCAACCCCCGCCTCATCCTGGCCGACGAGCCCACCGGTGCTCTGGACTCCAAGGCCACCGACGAGCTGCTGCGGCTGTTTGGCGACATCAACGCCCAGGGACAGACCATTCTGATGGTCACCCACTCGGTGAAGGCGGCCAGCCACGCCGGACGGGTGCTCTTCATCAAGGACGGCGAGCTGTTCCACCAGATCTACCGGGGCGAGAGCACGGAAAACCAGTTCTACCAGAAGATTTCCGACGCCCTCACCCTGTTGACCACAGGTGGTGAGCGGGCATGAGACTGGGATTTTATCGCCGCCTGGCGTGGACGGGCATCCGTCAAAACAAGAAGATGTACCTGCCCTACATCCTGGCCTGCATCGGCGTGGTGATGGTCTGCTACATCGTCTCCTTCCTGGGGCAGTCTCCTGCCCTGGCTGGGATGGCTGGAGGACGCACGGCCCAGAGCTTTTTGGGTATGGGCTTCGGGGTCATGTGTGTGTTCTCCACCATCTTCCTCTTCTACACCAACTCCTTCCTCATCCGCAGAAGAAAGAAGGAGTTCGGCCTGTACAACATTCTGGGTATGGGCAAACGGCACCTGGCTTTGGTGCTGCTGTGGGAGACCGTGATCATCGCGGCCATCACTCTGGTGGTGGGCCTGTTCTGCGGCGTGCTCTTCTCCAAGGTGGCCGAGCTGGCCCTCACCCGCATTCTGGACGGTGGGGTCACCTACACCATGACGGTGGAGCTGAACTCCGTGATCAGCACTGTGGTGCTGTTTCTGGTGATTTTCGGCCTCGTTTTCCTCAACACCCTGCGTCAAATCCACCTCACCAGCCCCATTGCCCTGCTGCGCAGTGAGAACGCCGGAGAGAAGCCGCCCCGTGCCAACTGGATCTTCGCTCTGCTGGGCCTGGTGGTGCTGGCCGGGGCCTACTACTGGGCCATCACCGTGAAAGACCCCATTACCGCCATGATTGGCTTCTTCATCGCGGTGGCCATGGTGGTGGTGGGCACCGTGACCCTGTGCCGCCTGCTGCAAAAGAATAAGCGGTACTATTACAAGACCAACCACTTCGTGTCGGTGTCCTCCATGGTCTACCGCATGAAGCGCAACGGCGCGGGTCTGGCCTCCATCTGCATCCTGTGCACCATGGTGCTGGTGATGATCTCCTCCACCTCCTGCCTGTACATCGGCATTGAGGACAGCATCCGCAACCGTTACCCCCGCCACATCAATCTGGACGGCATGGTGGATACCGTGGACACCCTCACCGATGAGCGCCTGGACCAGGTGCGAGCCCTGGCGGAGGAGACGGTGGAGCGCTACGATGCCACCATGAGCAACGTGGTGGACTACCGGGTGGCGGGCTTTGTGGGCATCCAGCGGGAGGACCATTTTGTCCTAGAGAATACCTTCCAAAACTCCTATAACGTGGAGGACATGGCCAACACCTGGCAGGTGTTTGTGGTGCCCCTGGAGGACTACAACCAGCTCATGGGCAAGCACGAGGAACTGGTGAAGGGGGAGACCCTGGTGTTCACCACCAAGGAGATGAGCTATTCCTACGATACTCTGACCCTGGGGGACGGCCTCACCCTGTCGGTGGCCAAACAGGTGGACTCCTTTGCCGACAACGGGGTGGACGCCATGCAGATTGTCCCCTCCATCTACCTCTTCGTCCCCGATTTCTCCAGCGTCATGGACCGCCTGGGGGAGATGTCCGAGGGAAGCGAGCAGTTCATTAGCCCCCACTGGTTCTACGGCTTTGACCTCAACTGTGACGACGAGACCCAGAAGAGCATTGCCCAGGACCTGCAACAAGAACTGCGAGACATGGAAATTTCCGCAGGAGACGAGGAGTTTTTCCACGTCTTGCTGGAGGCGGCAGCCCAGGAGCGGGCGGATACCTACGGCCTGTATGGCGGCCTCTTCTTCTTGGGAATCCTGCTGGGTGTGGTGTTCATCCTGGCGGCGGTGCTCATCATCTACTACAAGCAGATCTGTGAGGGATATGAGGACCAGGCCCGGTTTGACATCATGCAAAAGGTGGGCATGACCAAGGTGGAGATCCGCAAGAGCATCAACTCCCAGGTGCTCACCGTGTTCTTCCTGCCGCTGCTCATGGCCGGGGCCCACTTGGCCTTTGCTTTCCCCCTTATCCGCAAGCTGCTGCTGCTGTTGG
>CABPXX010000127.1 GCA_902461475.1 uncultured Eubacteriales bacterium
AAAATCCGGG
The DNA here is from genome assembly GCA_902461475.1 of uncultured Eubacteriales bacterium. Taxonomy (GTDB): domain Bacteria; phylum Bacillota; class Clostridia; order Oscillospirales; family Oscillospiraceae; genus Enterenecus. Next base: position 11 of record CABPXX010000127.1, read on the forward strand.
GGTGGGGGGGGGTGGCTGCCGAGATGCCCGCCTCTTTTGAGCCCCAGGCCCTGCGGGCCCAGGCGGTGTGCGCCCGCACCTACTCCCTGTGGAAGATGGGGGCCCACTCCCATAAGGACCAGGAGGCGGACATCTGCGCCGACTCCGGGTGCTGTCAGGCCTACATAGACCCCCAGAAGGCCAAAGAGAATTGGAAAGACAACGCCCAGAGCTACACCGAGAAGATCACCCAGGCGGTATCTGACACCGCGGGCCAGGTGATGACCTACGACGGCAAGCCCATACAGGCGGTGTTCTTCTCCTCCTCCACCGCCTCCACCGAGGACGCCCAGGCGGTGTGGGGCAACAGTCTGCCCTACCTGGTGTCGGTGTCCAGCCCCGAGGGGGAGGAGGTGCCCAACTACTACTCCACCGTCACCCTCACCCGGGAGGAGGTGGAGAAGAAGGTGAAGGAGGCCTATCCCGATGCCGACCTGTCCGGGGACCCGGCGGGATGGCTATCCGGCATGACCCTCACCGCCTCCGGCCGGGTAGGGAGCATGAAGGTGGGGGGCGTGGAGCTGTCCGGGGGTGCGGTGCGCACCCTGTTTGGTCTGCGCTCGGCCTGTTTCCAGGTCACCTACCAGGAGAACAAATTCACCTTTTCCGTCACCGGATACGGCCACGGGGTGGGTATGAGCCAGTACGGGGCCAACGCCATGGCCGCCCAGGGGAGCAGCTGGCAGGACATCCTGACCCACTACTACACCGGGGTGAACATCGAGAAGAAAAGCTGAAAAATCCCCTGCTGTCCACAAAACAGCAGGGGATTGCATCACCGGATGAGAAACCACAGCACCAGCAACACCGCCAGGAACGCCACATTGAGGGCGGTGAACTGGCCCAGGTACTTCCCCTTCTTCTCGGGGAAGGTGCGGGCGATGTATTTATAGGAGATCAGGCTGGCCATGGAGGCGATGAGGGTACCCAAACCGCCCAGATTCACACCCAGCAGCAGCCCAGCGCCGTTGTCCGTGAATCCGGACAGGAGCAGGGCGGCGGGGACGTTGGAAATAATCTGGCTGGCTACCACGCCGCACAGCACCTCCTGGCCCTGGATGAGGGACTGGAAGAGGGCGGTGAGGGCGGGGATGCGGCCCAAGTTGCCCACAAAGAGGAAGAAGCCCACAAAGGTGGCCAGCAGGGCGTAGTCCACGTGGAGCAGCACCTGTTTGTCAGCCATCAGTACCACCACCAGCACCAAGGGGCACAGCACGTACAGGGGCACCGCTTTGGCCACGCCACCCAGACACAGGGCGAAGAGCACTCCGTAGGCGGCCACCCGGGCCCCGGACAGGGGCGGCACCTCCCCGGACACCTGGGGCACCTCCAGGGACTGGGAGGGGCGTACCATCAAAAATACCGCCAGCAGCACCAGGCAGGCCCCGGCATAGGGGAGCACCGTGGCGAAAAAGGACCCCAGGTCCATCTCATAGCAGGAGTACAGGTACAGGTTTTGGGGGTTGCCGATGGGGGTGGCCATGCTGCCCAGGTTGGCGGCGATGGTCTGCATCACCACCACCGGCACCACCCGCTGGGTTTGCCCTGCCAGTGAGAGCACCTCCAGGGCGAAGGGGACAAAGGTGATGAGGGCCACGTCATTGGTCACCGCCATGCTCACAAAGAAGGGCAGCAGGATGAGCACCCCTTCCAGCTGTCGGGTGGTGTGGGTGCGCTCCAGCATGGCCCGGCCCAGGCGGAAGAAGAGGCCTTGACGCTGGAGTCCCCCCATCACTGCCATGAGGGCAAAGAGCATCCCCAGGGTGTGCAGGTCCACATAGTCGATATATTGGGCATCGGGGGGAACGAGAACGGCGGTGACCAGGGCCAAGACCCAGGCCACACACAGCACCGTCTCCCCACGCAGCCATTGCAGCATTCGCTTCACAGTCAAACACGCTCCTTTTTGCGTCTGACATGGTAGCACAGGCGGAGAGAAAATGCAATAATTTCCAGGAAGAATGGAAAAGAAAACGAAAATATTTGTCAAAGATTGAAAAAGATTGTATATCGTGGTAAAGTGTAGAAGAGACTGAGTGCCCCTCTTGAGGGGATGGATGAGAAATGAGGGAAGGCAATGGCGGACACCAGACAGCCGGCCACTACAAGGCCGAGGACCCACCCTAGACAACGCAGAGAGCGTAAAAAAACCACTTTGCGTCTTTCGCAATTTTTTGGTATGCGACGGGTGAGCGGGTCGCCCCTCCTGTCGTCTGTGAGCCTGCCGCTGATGCTGCTCTACCACGAGGTGCTGCTGCGGCTGTTTGACGGGGACAGCACCTTTTTCTCCATGGGGTTATTTCGCATTTTGCTATTCTCCCTGGCGGCGGGACTGGCGGTCTTTCTGGTGCTGGACCTGATTCCCAACCGGAAGGTGTCCCGTATTCTGGGCGGGGTGCTGGTGGCAGGGTGGACGGTGTTCACCTGTGTGGAGTACTGCTGCAAGAGCTTTTTCAAGATCTACTTTGGCCTGTGGTACATGCAGGGCATGGCCGGACAGGTGGTGGGGGACTTCAGCGGCACCATCGTGGAGGTGGTGCTGGCCCGCATCCCCTTTATCCTGCTCTCTCTCATCCCCTTTGTGGTCTATCTGCGCATGTGCTCTGTTATCCGAGCAGGATAGGGTCAGCGAGCCCCGGTACGGGTGATGCTGGCGGGGCTCATGGTGGTGCTCCAGCTGGTGGGTGTGCTCACCGCCCGACTGGGAGCTGAAAAAAACTACTACACCTACGACTTCTCGGTGAATACGTCGGTGCCCCACTTCGGGCTGTTCACCACTCTGCGTCTGGAGTTGGGTTACGCCATCACCGGCATCCCGGAGACCCCTCTGGATATCCTGCTCCCCGATGACCCGCTGCCCTCCGCCACCCCGGCCTCCAGCCCGGAGCCTGGGGCCAGCCAGGCCCCCACCGGAGACAACGTGCTGGACATTGACTTTGAGGCTCTGGCGGCGGGGACCGACGACGAGACCCTGAAGGCCATGCACCAGTTCTTTGGGGCCAAGAGTCCCACCAATAAAAATGAGTACACCGGGTATTTTCAGGGGAAAACCTCATTTTGATCACTGCCGAGGCTTTCTGTCCCTATGTCATCGACCAGGAGCTCACCCCAACCCTGTACAAACTGTCCCACGAGGGCTTTGTCTTTGAAAACTACTACCAGCCCGACTGGACCCAGTCCACCACCGGGGGCGAGTTTGCGGTGATGACCGGGCTCATTCCCACCTGGATTGGGGGCAGCGAGCTGTCCTTCCGGGTCAGCGCCAACGACGCCATGCCCATCGCCCTGGGCTGGCAGTTTCAAAAGCTGGGCTATGACACCCTGGCCTACCACAACAATACCTATACCTACTACGGCCGGGACGAGACCCACCCCAACCTGGGATACGAGTATCACGGCATCGGCAACGGCCTGGAGCTGAAAAGCAACCTGTGGCCCTGCTCGGACCTGGAGATGATGGAGTCCACAGTGGACGGGTACATCCAGGATTATGTGAAAAACGGCACTCCCTTCCACACCTACTACATGACGGTGAGCGGACACTGCAACTACACCTGGTCGGGCAACGCCATGTCCCGGAAGAACCAGGAGGTCATTCAGGCCAAGTACCCCGACGCCTCGGAGCAGGTGCAGGCCTATCTGGCCTGTAATATGGAGCTGGAGTACGCCATGGAGTATTTAGTGAAGGAGCTGGAGGAGGCGGGAATTGCCGACGACACGGTGATCGCCCTCACCGCCGACCACTACCCCTACGCCCTGACAGAGGGGGGAACGGACTACTACAAAGAGCTGTCCGGCGTGGATGATACCGAGCGGGACACCTCCCGCTACCGCAACACCTTCATCCTGTGGAGCGGGTGCATGGAGGAGCCGGTGGTGGTGGACACCCCCTGTTCTGCCATTGACATCGTGCCCACCCTGTCCAACCTCTTTGGGCTGGAGTACGACTCCCGGCTCTACTCTGGGCGGGATATCTTCGCCACCAACTACCAGGCAAACCAGTATTCCAGCAATATGCCCCTGGTGGTGTTTGCCAACAAGGGCTATGGCAGTAGCTGGATCACCGCTGCGGGCACCTATGAGGCCTCCACTGGGACCTTTACCCCCCGGGAGGGCGTGACGGTGGACGAGAACTACGTCAGCCGGGTCAAGAGCCTGGTGGGCGCCAAGTACACCTATGCCAAATTGGTCATCGAACGGAACTACTATTCCCTGGTTTGGCCGAAAAGTGAGTAAAAAAATGAGTCCCCTCCGGCATACGCCGGAGGGAATTTTCATGGGTTAGTTTCCGCAGGCGATGGTGAGCACCCGAGAGCGGTTGGAGATGGTCAAGTCGGTGTAATCGCCGCCAAATTCCCCGTCCACCGTCCAGGCCAGGGGCTTTGGGCTGGTAAAGTGGGCCTGGGAGCAGGTGAAGCCCACCACGCTGCCGTCCTCAGGTAGCTTCTGGGTGGTGAGGGCGGTAAGGATGGACTGCCAGTCCTTGGCGGTCTTGGGGGTGCGAATGAGCAGGGCCTCAAACTGGCCGTCGTCCAGGCACACCAGGTCCCGGGGCAGGTTGACCATGCCGCCGATGGACACGGTGTTGGACACCATGCCGTAGATGAACTCCCCTTCCACCTCCAGGCCCTGGTCGGTGGTGACCTTCACCTGGTAGCTGGGAAAGTTCACCAGCCGCCCCGCCCCTTGCAGCACATAGGCCAGGTGGCCCAGCAGGTTTTTGGAGGCCTGGGGGGTGGAGTAGGACACGTCGGTGAACAGCCCGAAGGCGGCGATATAGAGAAACTGCCGCCCGCCCAGGTCCCCCACGTCGATGGACCGGGGCACCCCGCCGCAGGCCACCTGGGCCAGCTGCTGGGTGGAGCGGGGCAGGTTGATATTCCGGGAAAAGTCGTTGGTGGTGCCCGCTGGGATATAGCCCAGCACCGGCCGCTCCTCCTGGGGAAGGGAGAGCAGCCCGCCCACCGCCTCGTTGAAGCGATCATA
>CABPXX010000128.1 GCA_902461475.1 uncultured Eubacteriales bacterium
TGAGGCACGTTCTCAGGCTTCTGGGTGGTCTGAGGCTGGTCGGTGGTCTCCGGTGCCTGGGTCTGCTCAGGTTTCTGGCTCTCCTGAGGCTCCTCAGAGGGCTGCACGTCGCCCTCGGCGGTGAGGCCGTCCATGGCGCTCTGGAGCGCGGCCACGGCGTCGTCCACCACCTGCTGGTCATCCTCCGACAGGCTCTCGTCGGCCATCACAGCCTGGGCAGCAGCCAGAGCGGAGCGGAAGGTGGCCACGGACTCGGCGGTGTATCCGGTGAGGTCCATGCCCTGGGCAGCGCCGATCAGGTCTTCCAGGATGGACTTGTCCGCCTTGAAACGCTGGGCCAGAATGGCGGTGAGGAGCTCGTCCACGGCGGTCTCCACGTCGCCCTGGAGGGCATTGCCGTCCTCCATCACGTCCTGACCAGCGGCCAGGGCATCCAGCAGCTCCTGCCAGTGGTCGGGCAGGAACTTGCTCTCATTGGGGAGCATGCCCTCTGGCCTTGTGGATGAGCAGCTCCAGCATGGTCTTGTCGCCCTGCTTCAGGCCCAGAGCCCAGATGCCCTCCAGCAGATTGTCCCAAGCGGTGTTCACCTGCTCCTGGGTGGCGTTGGGGTTGTCCAGCACGGCCTTGGCCTCGTCCAGGGCCTTCTGGAAGGCGTCCACAGCGGCCTGCACCACACCGGTGGTGTCCAGATTCACGGCGTAGTCATAGGTCGCTTGGAGCAGTGCCTTGTTGGCGGAAGCAGACTCGCCCGCCTCGGTAAATTGCCAGGAGTCCAAACTCATCCGGTTCTCCGACTGGTCATCTCCGGTGAACACCAGAAACAGGTTGCGCACCCCGGTGAGGCCGGTGACATCGCAGGTGAGGGTCTGATAGGTGCCGTCTCCGGCGGGCACGGGAAGGGTGCCCACCACGGTGCCGTCGGGGGAGTCCACCCGCAGCCCCACAGCTCCGCCCGCCTGGGCGGCGATGCTGGCGGTGAAGGAGGCAGCGCCCTTGTCGCCGAAGTCCAAACCAGCTACAGCGATCCAGTCGCCGTTTTGGATGTCGGTAACGGTGCGGTTGTTCACTTCCGACAGGCCCTGGCCGGGCTGGTCACAGGCCTCCACCTTGATACCGGCCTGCCAGGCGATGGTCTCCCCGGCGGTGAGCTGATAGGGGCTCATGGTCTCCAGCTGGCTGATGCCCTCTCGGTCGGCCTGGATGGGGACGATGCGGCCATCGGCGTAGTACACCACCTCGTTGATGTGGGTGGAACGATAGCCCTTCTCAATGCCTATGGCCTGGCCCAGAGTCTGGGCGTGGTAGACGACGTAAGAGGTGCCCTTGAAGTTGAAGATGGCGTGGTGGTTGTTGCCGCCCACTCCGAAGTAGGTGGAGGGGTTCTGGAGAATCTCGCCGCAGTACTCATAGGGGCCCAGGGGGTCATCGCTGACCATGTAGCAGATGATGCCGTAGCCTGGGTAGCCCTCCACGGCGGAGTGGTTGCCGGAGAAGTTGGAGCAGTAGGTGTAGTAATACTTGCCGTTGGCCTTGTGGATGCCGCCGTCCTCAAACATGCAGGGGGCGTCGATCATTACCGGCTCGCAGTCCAGGCTGATCATGTCGTCACCCAGCCGGACGATGCGGGCGCTCTTGGGGTTCAGGTCCTGTCCAGCGGGGATGCCGCCGCCAAAGACCAGGTATCCGGTGCCGTCGTCATCCACCATGACAGCGGGGTCGAAAATCCAGGGCACACCCTGGGTGCCGGGAGTGCTGCCGTCGATGAGAGCGTGGCCCAGGGGATCGGTGAAGGGACCCACCGGGGAGTCGCCCTCCAGCACGCCGATACCGCCGCCGCCGTTGCAGAAGTACAGGAAGAACTTGTCCTGTCCGTCAATCTGCTTGTAGGCGATGGCCGGGGCCCAGGAGTTGTTGGCCCACTTGGCCACGCCGTTGGGGCCTGCCACGGGGATAAAGCCGTGGTCGGTCCAGTTGACCAGGTCGGCGGAGGAGATGACGTGGAGGGAGTTGATCTTGGAATAGGTGTTGTCGATGATATTGCCGTTCTGGTCGTACTCAAACTGGTCGGCGGTCATGTACACGTACACCCGGCCGTTGTACTCCAGGGCGAAGGGGTCTGCGACGAAGTCGTAGTCGATGAGGGGGTTGGAGTAGCCGGGAATCTTGGCCAGGGCCTCGGAGTCCAGCTTCACCAGGGAGATGTTGGACACGGCGTTGTCCACCCGGTAGGAGACGTTGCCGCCGGTGACCCGCACGTAGTCGGTGCGCACCTGCACGGTTTTGTTCTGGGTGGTGTAGTCGGTGAGTTGGAGCTGGACGGTGGCAAAGCCAGTGCCACCGTTGTCCTGATAGTTGACGTTGTCCCCGGACACGGTGAGCACCAGACGTCCATCGTCATAGGCGTAGGTGGCGTCTCCGGTGACGTTCTTCTCGTCAAACACCACGCCGGACACGGTGAAGTCGTCGGGGATGTTCAGGGACGCTTCCAGCTTGGTGTAGTCGCCGTCGGGGAGGGTGTCCAGCTTCACGGGCAGCTCCACCTGGGCGTAGGCCACGCCCAGCACGTCGTCGATGTCGTCCAGAGAGGCATTCAGGACGGTCTCAGAGCCGTTGGAGCCCTGGTCGGAGACGTGGAAGTAGTCGAAGTCCACATAGCCGCTGGTGGTCTGGGTGGCGTAGTTGAACAGGCCGAAACGGTAGCCCATGAAGTGGGGCATGGTGTAGGCCATCTGCAGGGTGTTGCCGATCTGGATCCAGGCGGTCTCAATGAAGCAGCCCACATAGGACATATCCGCATCGTTGGGGATGGTGTAGGTGCCGGTGATGGTGGCCCACTGGCCCTTTTGGGCGGTGACCGAGCCCACCACGTCAATGCCGCGCCAGTCGCCGCACTGGATGCAGAAGTTGAAGGTCTTGGAGGCGGGGCCATCGTTGTACTTGACCTTGGCGCTGACCTGAACCTTCTGGCCCTGGCTCGGCTGTCCGGTGAGGACCTGCTTGGGGCCGGAGGCGGTGTTGGTGCGGTCAGACACCAGCAGCACGGTGTTGCCGTCCTCATCCACGGGGGTGAGGGTGGCGGTCTGCTGGGTGGCCCAGTTCTCGGTGCCGTCCTCAAAGCCGCCGTTGACGATGAGCTCCATCCGCTCGGCCTCTTGGTCGGCGGTGGGCTGGGCCTCTGCCGCTGCCACGTTCTGGGTGGCGGTGTCAGCGGTGGTGGACACGCTGCCATTGGAGGCGGCGAAGGAGTGGGGCTGGCCGTTGTGGAACTCGTCGGAGACCACAATGTCCTTATCTCCGGTGTAGGTGCCGGGGAGGTCCATAACTACGGGGGCTTGTCCGTTTCCATCCCCGAACACGGGCCAGCCGTCCTCCCAGATCACAGGTACCAGCACCGGGATGCGGCCCACAGAGCCGTGGTCCTGGAAGAGCATGGCGTACCAGGAGCCGTCGGCGGCCTGCACGATGCCGCCCTGGGCCACGCCGGCGTTGTCCATCTGGCCGTCAAACTCCAGGCCGGAGTCGAGGACCTTGCGGTTCTCCCAGGGGCCGTCCAGGGAGGAGGTGCGCCAGCAGACTTCCTGTCGGCGTCCTCCAGTGGGCCACTGAATCATAAACAGGTAGTAGTAGTCCCCAATCTCATAGGCGTGGATGCCCTCGGAGATGTAGGACACAGGCCCGTTGACCGGATTGCCGTCGTTGTCCAGGCCAGTGTATTCGATGAGGGTCACCTCGTCGCCCAGGGTGATGTCCCCATGCTCGTCCTCGTAGACGGGGCGGCACCGGGCGGTGCCGCTGCCGTAGACCACGTACATGCCGTCGTCCTGGGTGGTGAGCAGGGACACGTCGTGGAGGTAGCCGTTGAACTCAGACCGATGCCAGGTGCCGTTTTCCACGTCGGTGGTGGAGAAGATGTAGGTCTTCCCGGTGGACAGGCTGGCAAAGGATACGTAATACTTGCCGTTGTAGTGGCGGATGCTGGCGGCCCAGGAGCCGCTGCCGTAGTCGCTCTCTCCGTTGCGCAGGGCGAACTTGTCGCCGTCATCCAGAATGTCGTAGGTGTAACTCACCGTCTCCCAGTTGACCAGGTCCGTGGATTTCATCACGGGGCAGCCGGGGGAGAGGTGCATGGTGGTGCTCACCATGTAGTAGGCGTCATCCACCCGGATGACGTCCACATCCGGGACGTCGGCATACATGACGGGATTGGTAAAGGTCTCATTCCCGCTGTCCGAAGTTGCCACAGCCCGGGGTGAGAGGGGAATGGCGCTGAGGGGCATGGTCAGAGCCAGCGCAACTCCCACTGCTCGTTTTAGAAACGTGTTTCTCATGGTTTCTCCTCCTTCTCGTTTGTTGCTGACAGCGTACCAGCTGTCTAGGTTCGCAGGGCGCTGCAAACCCCTTTGTTGGGAAAATCTTAGCATGCAGTTACACGGACATCAACGATATGGACGAAGATAACGTGTTTTCTTCCTCCTTAACAATACAAATTGAACAAAAATAAGTAAAATATAAAATTTTCATGGCTATCACCCGGTCATTCAAGGAGTATCTGCAAAATATCCAGATATTTGAATGCTCTTTTTGTGGTAGTTTGGAGTGTTTTTTCCGGATAAATTCTCAATTTGACCCGGTGATTGCCCTGTTGAGAGGGGAGAAATCCGGGTAATTTGTACGGGAGTGGAACGGGGGGGAGCGGCCCTTGCCAAACGCCAAATACTTTCGTATAATAGCGTACAAAAGAGAAACGCAAGGAAGTGACCTGACATGAATCGGAAGACCATCGCCGCCGCCTTTCCCTACACGGTGCCGGTGCTCATGGGCTATCTGTCCATCGGCATCGTCTTTGGGTGGATGATGTCGGCGGCGGGGTATGTACCCCTGTGGTCGGCCCTGATGTCCATGACCATCTACGCCGGAAGCGGCCAGTATCTGGGGGTGAGTCTGCTGTCCACGGCGGCTCCCCTGGCGGACGTGGCCCTGCTGACCCTCATCATCAATTTCCGACACCTGGTGTACGGCCTGTCC
>CABPXX010000129.1 GCA_902461475.1 uncultured Eubacteriales bacterium
GCCACCGGCGCCCGGCCCCAGCCTTCCCCAAGCCCCCAAGGCCGCCGTATACGGTTTTGCTCTGTCGGTACTGAAAGACGTGGACCATGCAGAGGACATTACCCAGGACACCTTTATCCAACTCTATCACAGCGCCGGGTCCTACCGCTCCCAGGGAAAGCCCATGGCCTGGATCATCACCATCACCCGCAATCTGGCCCTGTCCCGGCTGCGGGAGCAGTCCCACACCCTCCCCCTGGAGGAGGCACATCTGGCCCGGCTCTCCCACAATCCCATGGTAGACCAGGACGACCTGCTCACCTTAGACTCCCTGCTCTCCCTTCTGGATGACCAGGAGCGGCAGATCGTCACCCTTCACGCCCTCACGGGGCTCAAGCACCGGGAGATCGCCCAGCTGTTGTCCCTGCCCTTACCCACAGTTCTTTCCAAGTACCATCGTTCCATTAAAAAGCTTAACGCCGCATGGAAGGAGGCAGACTGAGATGACCCACGAGGAAATTCACAAGCGAATTCAACAGGCGGCCACCCACGCTGCCCCCGATCAGTTGGATGCCATCCTTTCCGCCTGCGAGGAACAGAAAGGAACTGTGATCTCTATGAAAAACAAGAATCAGAAGCGCCGCTGGATTGCCCCTCTCTCCGCCGCAGCCGCCCTGGCCATTGTGGCCGGCAGCATCTTTGGCATCTCCCGTTTCCAACAGGCAAGTGCCGCCGACTCGGTGGTGACCCTGGACATCAATCCCAGTATCGCCCTGTCCGTCAACAACAAGGAGACCGTCACCACCGCCACTCCTCTCAACGATGACGCCAAGGACATCATGGGCGGCATGGAGCTGGAGGGCACCAATCTGGAGACCGCCGTCAACGCCATCATCGGCGCCTGCCTCCAGAAGGGGTATCTGGACGAGCTGGAGAACGCCATTCTGGTATCGGTAGAAAATGCTGACGCCGACACCGCCACCCAGCTCCAGAACGAGCTCACCACCACCATCTCCGGTGCCTTCCAGTCCGGAGCCATCCTCACCCAGACCGTCACCGTGGACGACGACCTGGCCCAGCTGGCCCAGCAGTACAACATCTCCGCCGGAAAGGCCAGCCTCATCCAGGAGGTCATCGCCCAGGACAGCACCCTCACCTTTGAGTCCCTGGCCCCCCTGTCCATGAGCGAAATCTCCCTCATCGCCTCCTCCCGCAACCTGACCACCACCGGGGTGTCCCAGACCGGCTCCACCAGCGATCAGGCCTACATCGGCCAGGACGCCGCCTTGCAGGCCGCCTGTGACCACGCCGGTATCGCCACCAGCGACGTGCAGGGACTGAGCACCGAGTTTGGTTGGTCCAAGGGCGTCATGGTGTACGAGCTGGACTTTTGCAGCGGCGGCACCGAGTACGAGTACGACATCAACGCCACGGACGGCAGTGTGGTGAAGAACGAGCAGGAGCCCTGCGACCACACCTGGCACACCAGTTCCGGTAACACCGGCGCTCAGGGCAACACCACCTTCATCGGCGAGTCCGCCGCCACGCTGGTGGCACCCCGTCCGTGGGCTGATCCGCCGCCACCGCCGCCGCTCTGACCCACGCCAAGGTGGACCAGAGTGCCGCCCAGTCCCTCACCGTGAAGCTGGACGAGGACGACGGCGTGACCTACTATGAGATTGAGTTCTGCTCTGCCGGAGTGGAGTACGACTACGAGATCAACGCCACCACGGGAGACGTGGTAAAGTTCGAGCAGGACACCTGCGATCACTACGCCCACCGCTCTGGCTCCAACAACTCCACCAACCAGAGCCAGAACCAGAATCAGAACCAAGGAACTTCCACCGGGTCCTACATTGGCTACGACGCCGCCCTCCAGGCCGCTTGTAAGCACGCCGGAGTGGACGCCTCCCAGGTCTCCCGGCTGGAGAATGAGCTGGACCACGACGACGGCGTGGCCCGCTACGAGATTTCCTTCCATGTAGGCAACATGGAGTATGAGTACGAAATCAACGCCACCACCGGTCAGGTTCTGAAATACGAATCTGAGCGAGACGACTGACGACAGCAAAAGCCTCGCAGCCTTATGAAGGGCTGCGAGGCTTTTTTCATGCTTTCACGGGGCGAGAATCTCTTCCAGCTTCTCCTGCCATCCGGGGAACATCGGTTTCAAGGCTGTGTCAGCGCCATTCTCCACGACGGTGACATAACTGCCGGAGCCGAAGGCACAGCGCACATACACAGGGTCGCCTCCCCCATTGGGCACCACGGTGAAGTCGTAGTGGGTCAACTCCTTCTGGCTGCGCACCTCCGAGGTAAATCGGCGGAAGAACACGGTGCTCTCCAGCAGCTGTCGGAGTTCCTCCGTCTGCTGCTGGGTGAGGGTAATCTCGGTGGCGTTTTCCTCGTCCATGTGTTGATACTGGGAGGCTGTGACCACGCTGTCCGCCGTCAGCTGATCCACCCCCGACACCCAGCCGCCGGGGACCATCAGACAGCACAGGGCAACCACCACAACTAACACCACTACCCCCAGGACAATCCTCTTTTTCTTACGCATCACAATCCCTCCTTTACTGGATTCTTTCACCTTCATCCTATCATACTCTCCCATCTCTGTCCACTGCATTCCCTTGCCCGCACCGTAAAAAGTGTATATAATAGAGGCTCAAGATTATGTCCATCAAGGAGTCTTTGTCTATGCTCACCCGTCACCCCAACTACTATTCTGGTTTCCGCTGCCTGGGCGGCGCCTGTCCCGACACCTGCTGCCGGGACTGGGACATTGTCCTGGATGAGGAAACCCTCTCCGACTACCAACACGCCCCCGCCTCCCTGGCCCAGCGCCTCCAGGAGAGCCTCACCACCGACGAGGAGGGAGGCACCTGCTTCCGCCTGGACCGTCGGGGCTTTTGCACCATGCTCACCCCAGACGGGCTGTGCACCATTCAAAAGGAGTGGGGGGAGTCCCATCTGTGCGACCACTGCGCCGCCTATCCCCGGTTCATCGAGGAGTACGGCAACCTCACCGAGGCCTCCCTGGCCATGTCCTGCCCCGAGGCGGCCCGGCTGCTTCTGGAAAGCCCCGCTTTTCAGATAACTGAGGTGGACAACGGACACCCAGACCAGCCCTTCCCCGACATTCCGCCCCAGCTGCTCGCCGGACTGGAGCCCCCCCGGCAAGCGGTTCTGAACGGAATGGAGGAGCAGCAGTACACCCTCTGGGAACGCCTGCAAGGGGTGCTGTATTTGGCGGACACGCTACAGAACGCCATTGACCGGGAGGACTACCCGGTCATGGCCCAGGCTACCCTCTCCCTCCGCCCCCTCTCCTCCATCGGGGAGGGAAACAAATTCGCCCAGACCCTGTGCCGGTTTTTCTCCTCTCTGGAGCCCCTGCGTCCCACCTGGCCCCAGCGTCTGAGTCAGTGCTGCCAGCTGCTGGAGAGCCTGACCGAAGCAGAGTACCAGGACCTGTGCCGCCGCTTTGAGCTTCAGTTTTCTCAGTGGCAGCGCCACCTCACCAACGTGGCGGAGTATCTTCTCTTCCGCCACTGGCATAAAACCGTCAACGATGACCAACTCTATGGACGGGCGGCCTTTGTCTCGTGCAGTGCAGTTCTGCTCTACCACCTGTTTCTCACCCAGTGGGCAGAGCGAGAAGCCCTCAGCCAGGCGGAGGAAATCGCCCTCTGCTGTGCCTTCAGCCGAGAGGTGGAGCACATGGAGGAGAATCTGGACCTGGCCATGAACACTTGCGCCGCCCTGGCCCCCGACGCCATCCACTTCCCCCAGTTTTAAAAGGAGTTCAACGCCCCATGGATATTTCCACTCTGGTTTCCCACCAACACGCATACTTCCGCTCTGGTGCCACCTTGCCCGTGGCCGCCCGTCTGGACGCTCTGGACCGTCTGCGCCGCAACATTCTGGCCATGCAGCCGGACATTGAGGCGGCTCTCCAGGCGGATTTGGGCAAGCACCCCTATGAGAGCTATTTCTGTGAGATCGGGCAAGTGCTGGAGGAGCTGTCCTATCTCCGCTCCCACCTGCGCCGCTGGGCCAAGCCCCGGAGGGTGCACACCCCCATGACCCTGTTTCCCGCCAAGAGCCGCCGCTACCCCCAGCCCTACGGGGTGGTGCTGGTGATGTCCCCTTGGAACTATCCCTTTATGCTGTCTCTGACCCCGGTGCTGGGGGCCATCGCCGCAGGCAACTGCGTCATCCTCAAGCCCTCCGCCTATGCCCCCACCACCTCCCAGGTGCTCGCCCAGCTCATCGCCGCCACCTTTGAGCCCCAGTATGTGGCAGTGGTGGAGGGAGGCCGGGCGGAGAACTCCGCCCTTCTGGACCAGCGGGTGGACTACATCTTCTTCACCGGCGGGGGCGCCGGGGGGGAAAGAGGGGGAGAGGGTCATTCTTCACCGGCGGGGTCACCGTGGGCAAAGAGGTGATGCGCCAGGCCGCCCAGAACCTCATTCCCGTGACCCTGGAGTTGGGCGGTAAAAGTCCCTGCATTGTGGACGAGACCGCCGACCTGGCTCTGGCCGCCAAGCGCATTGTATTTGGTAAGTTTCTCAATGCCGGACAGACCTGTGTGGCCCCGGACTATGTGCTGGTGCAGCAGAAGGTGAAAGACCAGCTGGTGGAGCAGCTAAAAAAGGCTCTTCACGACGCTCTGGGGGATGACCCTCTGTCCAATCCCGAGTACGGCAAGATCGTCAACGACAAGCACTACCGCCGCATTTTGGGACTGCTGGAGGGTCAGACCATTCTCTTGGGTGGGCAGGCCCGTGACGGAAAAATCGCCCCCACTCTGCTGGATCAGGTAGACCCCCAGTCTCCGGTGATGCAGGAGGAAATTTTCGGCCCTGTCCTCCCCATTCTCTCCTACACCACGCCCCAGGAGGTGGTGGACTTTGTGTCCAGCCGGGAGAAGCCCCTGGCCCTGTACCTCTTCTCCCGAAGCCGG
>CABPXX010000130.1 GCA_902461475.1 uncultured Eubacteriales bacterium
GGCAGGCGAAGGCCGCCACAATCACCGACACGATGCCGCCCAGGATGAGTTCCCGGGGGGCAAAGGACCAGGTGAGGAGCATCCAGAAGAGGAAGCACACGATGGCGGTGGACAGCCAGGCGGTAAAGCGGAAGCCCTTCATGACGGACACCTCCCGATCTGAGCGTCAATCTTCTGGCTCAGCCAGTTCACCAGCTCATTCAGGCCCGACCCGTCCCGGTTGGACAGGCGGAACACCGCCACCTCCGGGTTCTGCTCCCGGGCGGAGTGCTCCACCCGCTGATCGTCAAAGTCGAAATAGTCCTTCAAGTCGTACTTGTTCATCACCAGCGCCTGGGTGGTGGCGAACATCAGGGGGTATTTCTCCACCTTGTCGTCCCCCTCGGGGATGGAGAGGAGGGCCACCCGGAAGCTCTCGCCGATGTTGAACTCCGCCGGGCACACCAGGTTGCCGATGTTTTCCACGAAAATGACGTCCAGGTTGTCCAGATCGAATTCGGGGAGCATCTTCTCAATGCTCATGGCCTCAATGTGGCAGGCCCCGTCGGTGTCAATCTGGGTGACGGGAATGCCCATGGCGTGGATGGCGTCGGCGTCAATCTGTCCGGCGATGTCCCCTTCGATGACGCCGATGCGGTAATTCTCCCGCAGGGCGTTGATGAGGGCTACAATAGTGCTGGTCTTGCCCGCACCGGGGGAGCCCATGACGTTGACCAGGCACACCTGGTGTTGGGCCAGCTTAGCCTTCACGGCGTCGCTGACGTCCTCGTTCCAGGCCATGACCTGGTGCATAACTTTGATTTCCATCAGTCAACCTCCAAACTCTCAATGTAGAATTCCCGGCCTTGAATCAGCTTTAGGTGGGTGGACCCGCACTGGGGACAGCGGACATGGCGGCGGTCGATATGGCTATCCTGATTGCAGTCCAGACAGTGGATGACCCCCGGAAGCCGCTGGATATCCAGCACCGCCCCCTGGGCGATGGTGCCCTGGCTGATGACGTCGAAGTAATCCTGGACACACTGGGGAACCACGCCGGAATACTCCCCCAGCTTGATGTGTACCGTTTTCACCTTTGTGGCCCCGTGTTCCTGGGCCACCTTCTCGGCGATGTCCAGAATGCTCTGGGTGATGGCTAGCTCGTGCATGGCGGCTTATCGGTCCAGGCAGGAGAAGCAGGGGTCGATGGAGGCCACGATGAGGCCTGCATCTGCCACGGTGTTCCCCCGCAGCATGACGGGGACGGTGGGGGCGTTTTTGAAGGTGGGCACGTGGAGGCTCACCCGGTGGTTGTTGAGTCCCCCGTCGGTGACCACCTTGTACACCAGATGGCCCCGGGGCGCCTCATGGCGGGCGATGAACTCACCGGCGGGCACCTTGGGGATGCGATTGCCCAGGTTGATGGGGCCCTCAGGCAGATTGTCCACTGCCTGGCGGATGATTTTGATGCTCTCGTAGATCTCCAGCACCCGGATCACTACCCGGGCGTACACGTCACCGGACTCCTGAACGGGGACGGTGAAGTCGAAATCCTCATAGGAGGAGTAGGGGGCGTCCCGGCGCACGTCCATGTCCACCCCGGAGGCCCGGGCGTGGGGACCCACCGCGCCCAGCCGGATGGCGTCCTCTCGGGTGAGAATGCCCACACCCTTGGTGCGCATGGCCAAGGTCTTGTCGTGGGTGAGCCAGTGGGTGATGGGGCCCATGCGCTTCTCCAGGTCGTCCATGGCGGCCATCAGGTCCCGGCGCTGGTCGTCGGTAAAGTCCCGGCGGGCGCCGCCGATGATGTTCATGCCGTAGTTGACCCGGTTGCCTGTCAGGGCCTCCAGCACGTCCATGGTGCCCTCCCGGTCGTTCCAGCACTGCATGAACAACGAGTCGTGGCCCACAATGTGGCAGGCGATGCCCAACCAGAGCAGGTGGGAGTGGATGCGCTCCAGCTCCTCGATGATGACCCGGATGTATTGGCCCCGCTTGGGCACTTCCATCCCGGCGATGTGCTCAATGCACAGCGCATAGGTCAGGGAGTGGGAGTGGGAACAGATGCCGCACACCCGCTCCACCAGCACCAGGGTCTGGATAAAGTTGCGCTCCTGGGCCAGCCGCTCGATGCCCCGATGGTTGTAGCCCACGAAGACCTCGGCATCGGTGATGCGCTCGCCGTCCACGGTGAGACGGGCGTGAATGGGCTCCTCCAGAGCGGGATGGTAGGGGCCGATGGGAATGGTATAACTCATAATGACCTCCCGGACTTGGCAGCTGGGCTGCCGCAGAATGATGGCTGTAAGATGCAAAAAAGGCCCGCACGTCTCCGAAAATTCCCAGAAAGGGCCCACAGGAATTTCAACCAGATGTCTCTAACATATGGAAAATCCTGTGGCGCACTTTGTGAGTTTCGGCAAAACGTACAGGCCCACCACATCAGGTCTTGATGAAAATTATAAATCCGTCCTGCGTGGTTGTCAAGAATGCAACAAAAAAACCTCTGAAACTGTGTGAAATTTTACATATCAGATAAGGGGGGCTGGCGGTAGCGCAGTTCCCAGAAAGCGACAGCGGAGGCGGCGGCCACGTTGAGGGAGTCCACGTCGTGGGACATGGGGATGCACACGGCCTCGTTGCACCCGTCGATGGTAGTGCGGGCCAGCCCGTCCCCCTCCGTGCCCAGCAGCAGGGCCAGCTTCTCGACTTGGTGCAGGCCGGGGTCTTCAATGGAGTGGGCGTCGGGGGTGAGAGCCAGGGCGACCGTGCGAAAACCCAGAGTGTGGAGCTGCTCCAGACCGCCCTCCGGCCACTGGGGGATGCGGGTCCAGGGAATCTGAAACACGGTGCCCATGCTCACCCGCACTGAGCGGCGGTACAGGGGGTCGCAGCAGTTGGGAGTGACCAGCACCGCATCCATGTGCATGGCAGCGGCCGAGCGGAAAATGGCCCCCACGTTGGTGGGGTCTGCAATACCCTCCAGCACCGCCACCCGGTGGGCGTTGCGGCACAACTGCTCCACCGTGGGGAGGAGGGGGCGGCGCATGGCGCACAGCACGCCACGGGTGAGGGGGAACCCGGTGAGCTGGGCCAACAGGTCCGAGGGCCCGGTGTACACCGGCACCCCGGGGCACCGCTCCAGAAGGGGCTGGGCTTGTCCGGTGATGTGCTTTTCCTCCATGAGGAAGGAGAGGGGCTCATAGCCCCCGTTCAACGCCCGCTCAATGACCTTGGGGCTCTCGGCGATGAAGATGCCCTTTTGCGGCTCCCGGCGGTTGCGCAGCTGGGCCTCGGTGAGGCGGGCGAAGGCGTCCAGCCCTGGGTGGTCCAGGGTGTCCACATAGATGATATTTGCCATGTCAATTCCTCCTAAGAGAAAGGCCAGATGCCTGGGCATCTGGCCTTAGTAAATGTTGTTTAATAGGAAGGGGCGTCAGAGGCCTCCGCGTTGGGGTCCTCAATGATCTTGCCATCCCGCACCTGCTGCATCAGGTCCTTGGCCACCTCCACGGTGGACTCATCGGGGATGGTGACGTACTCGCTGGAACCAGTGCCGGAGACGTAGTAGGTGACGATGTTCCAGTCGCCGCCGTTGGCCAGCTGATCCCGCACCAGAGCGGTGATGAGGTCGGTGGGGATGGAGGTCTTGAAGCAGTCGCCCACTGCATCCATCAGGGAGGTGAAGTTGGTGAGCATGGCGGGGGACATGGCCTTCTCTGCCACGGCCTCGATGACCTGCATCTGGTTGATGCCACGCTGATAGTCGCCGTTGACAAAGGCGTAGCGCTCACGGACATAGTACAGAGCTTCGTAGCCGTCCAGCTTGTTGATGCCCTCGGTGTAATGGATGGGGGTGGGGGAGATGGTGGAATAGAAGTCGTGCTCGGAATCCACCTCAATGCCGCCCAGGGCGTCAATGATGGTCTCAAAGCCGGTGAAATTTACCCGGAAGTAGTAGTCGATGTCGATGCCGTAGTACTGGGCCAGGGTGTCCTTGCTCTCATCTACGCCGAAGAGTCCGGCGTGGGTGAGCTTGTCGGGTAGTGCCGTGTTATCGCCTGCATTTCGGGCTAGGGGCACATAGAAGTCCCGGGGGGTGTTGAGCAGCAGCACCTGGCGAGTCTCGGTGTTGACGGTGGCGATGATGTTCACGTCGCTGCGACCGGTGGCCATGATGTTGCTGTCCCGGGAGTCGCTGCCGCTGATGTACACGGAGAACACAGAGTCCTCCTTGGAGATGAAGGCCTTGTCGTTGTTGTTCTCCGTCTCCACCACCACGCGGAAGGACTTGACTTCCCGCAGCCCGGTCATGGCATCCTCATAGCCCTCCAGGTCCTCCAGCACGCTCATGTGGCCTTGGTCGGTGAGGATGGCATCCACCTCGCCCTCAGCCAGGGCATCCACCAGCTTGTCGGTGCCGGAGTAGGCCTTGGTGGAAAGGGTGGTCTTGTATTCCTGGTCCAGCTGCTGGATGGCGGCCTTGGTGTTGGACTCTGTCACGGACAGGGTGCCGAAGGTCTCGTCCAGCAGGTCCTCCATGTTCCGGTCATCGTCGGAGCGGACATAGACGGTCATCAGAGTGGTTTCGTCTTCTTCGGCGGTGATGTTGTTCAGGGTGTCCATGCCGATGTTGATGTAGCGAATGCCCACGGCGAATACCAGGCAGAAAATCATGGCCAATACGGAACCAATGGCTAGCCGCACCGGCTTGGAACGGGTCAGACTCAGCCACCACACCACGATCACAGTAGCGGCCACCACTACGCACAGCAGCCCGATGCGCAAAGCGTCCAGCATCTGGGTGGAGATGGCGGTGTAGACAAAATATCCGCCCAATACGGTAAAGGCAATCAGGGCGAGTTTGTTGAGAAAAAAGTCAAAACCAAGGCGTCCAGACTTCTTGTTTGGATATTTTCCCATAATATGTTCCTTCCTTTGACACCGCTTCCAGAGGG
>CABPXX010000131.1 GCA_902461475.1 uncultured Eubacteriales bacterium
CCCTCTCATCAAAGCCGCCGCTCTCACGTCATTGGGGGTTCCCATCACCCTTCTGGGGGACCATATGCAACTCCCCCCGGTCTTTGAGATGGATGCCAAGAAAGACCTCTCCAGTCCATCCAATCAGGGGGCCAGCGTTTGGGGACAATCCGCTGTTTATCTGGACACCCTTTTCCACTCTACCGAAAGCGAAGTTCTCTTTTCATTCTGTTCTGGCTCTCCTCCCCCATTTCCTGACTTAAAGATGTATTCGCTCAATGGAACCCACCGCTTTGGCCCAGCACTTGCTTCCATTCTGGCCAGCCATGTGTACACGCCTCGGTTCCACAGCTGTGTGGACACCGATACCCAGCTTTTGGTGATGAATGCCCCGAAGATGGCTGGCGGTACTCCCAGAACAAGCCCGGCAGAAGTGACTGCGATTGCTCAGTTCCTCCGCACTCACTACGAGGACGATTTTGCTGTATTGACCCCATATCGCAAGCAACTCGATCTTCTAAATAAGTCATTCCCTGTTCTCAGCAAAAACGCCCGAGTTCTAACAGTTCACGCCTCCCAGGGCAGGGAGTGGGACACCGTTATTTTTAGCGTAGTGGACACCAGCGATATGTGGTACTGTAACACCTTGCGCCTTGAGACCAAGGGCCTCCAAGTAATCAACGCAGCCGTTAGCCGTGCCAGGAAGCGTCTTGTTCTCGTTTGTGATTATGATTATTGGATTTCCCAGCCTGGCCAGCTCATTGGCCAGTTAGTTCAATCCGCTAAACGTTTGAATTGAGGTGATTTATGTGGCACGTTCCGATAATTTACCGAAGATAGCCGCCGCCTACATCCGTGTATCCACCGACGACCAAGTGGAGTTTTCTCCTGATGCCCAGCTGGTGGAGATTCGCAAGTATGCCGC
Organism: uncultured Eubacteriales bacterium; assembly: GCA_902461475.1. Taxonomy (GTDB): domain Bacteria; phylum Bacillota; class Clostridia; order Oscillospirales; family Oscillospiraceae; genus Enterenecus. The sequence continues at coordinate 905 of CABPXX010000131.1, forward strand.
TTCCCACGGCTACGTCCTCCCTCAGGAGTTTATCTTCGTGGACGAGGGTATCAGCGGCAAGCATACCCAGAAGCGCCCCGAGTTCAATCGGATGATCGGCACGGCCAAAACAAAGCCCCGGCCCTTTGATGCCATCCTGCTCTGGAAATTTTCCCGCTTTGCCCGAAATCGTGAGGACAGCATTGTCTATAAATCCATGTTGCGCCGAGAGCTGGGTATTGACGTGATCTCCATCAGCGAGCCCCTGGCGGATGACAAGATGAGCATCATCATGGAGGCTATGATCGAGGCCATGGACGAATACTATTCCCTGAACCTGGCCGAGGAGGTCAAGCGTGGTATGACTGAGAAGGCCCGGCGTGGTGGTCTGCAATGCACGGCCTCCTTTGGCTATCGTGTGGAACAGAATATGCTGGTTCCAGTCCCAGAGGAGGCGGCTCTTGTGCGCTCCATCTTCGACCGTTTCATTGCCGGGGAAGGTCTTTTCCCCATTGCTAAATGGCTCAACGAGATGGGGGTAAAAACCCACCGGGGGAACAAATTCGAGAACCGCACCATTGAGTACATTCTGAGAAATCCGGTCTATATCGGGAAGATGCGGTGGAACCCCACCGGACGCACTCGCCGGGATTTCACCAATGAGAACATCATCTTGGCAGACGCCCAGCATGAGCCGCTTATTTCCATGGAATCCTGGGACGCAGCTCAGCAGCGTATGGCCATGGTAAAGGCCCAGTGGAAATACCATGGCCGTCCGGTCACTGAGCACAAGCGCTGGATGTCTGGCCTATTCCGCTGCGCCGACTGCGGCAGCACCCTGATTTTTGCCGCCCCCCACTACTGGAAGTGTAATGGGTATGTCCGTGGAAGTTGCCGTTGCTCCCAGCATATCACTGAGGAGAAGCTGACAGATATGCTCCTGTCTTTGCTGGAGCACGATGGGAAGGAGAAAAGCCAAATCTCCTACACCATAGCCCGTTCTCGCCCTGAATCAGTAGATGAGGCCGCCCTGCTCAAAGAGCAGCGACTCCAGATTAATGCCAAGCTGGCCCGCCTTCGTGAGGCATATCTCTCCGGCGTAGAGGACTTAGCAAGCTATGCCTCTGCCAAGTCTGCCCTGGAGGAACGGGCTGCCCACCTGGAGCAACGTATACAATCCATGGAGGCACCCCAGGATAAAGAAAAAGCTGACCTGCTCATGAAAAAACAGATCAGCCATTGTCTTTTCGTATTGACGAATCCAGATTCCACGAAGGAGGAAAAGCACACAGTTTCCCACAATGTCATTGACCGCTGCGTCTTTTCCAAGCAGGATAACACCCTCCGTATTTTCTATCGTCTTTTTTTGCCTTGATGATAGTCTATTGATGTATGGTGGGCCAGATGGAGAACTTGGGGCATCCCTGCGCTATCTTAGTCAGCGGTATTCCATGCCCTGGCCGGAGCTGAAAGGGCTACTCACCGATATCGGTACAGAAGGGTTAAAATGATACCTGTGGCCCCTAGAGCTTACGCTCTGTACGCCATAGGGTGGAAGAGTTCTATGAAAAAAGCCGCCGTCAAAGCAAAAATAAAACACTGCTGACATTTTGTCAGCAGTGTTTTTTTGGTCCGAGTGACAGGACTTGAACCTGCGGCCTCTTGACCCCCAGTCAAGCGCGATACCAAACTTCGCCACACCCGGATCTGAACCGAACTATGACATAATAGCACATGACTTTTGAAATTGCAAGAGGGAAATCAAAAAAAGTTGAAAAAATTTTCGGCCATTTCCAGGGCTCCATCTGGTAAGCGGAAATCTTGCATTTTCCACTGCGGGTTTGCTATACTGTAAAAGAAACAACCACGCCAAGTTAGGAGGGAATCTCTATGGAATATAGCTGCTATACCATCTATGACCGCCACACTCTGGCCGACATGTCCCGAGCGCTGCGGAAAACCGTGCGGAAGAAGACCGCCCGGCGGTGGTGGATGGCGGGATGCCTGCTTCTGGTCCTGGGGCTGTCCCTTCTGCTGGAGCCCGGCGAACGGCTGTGGTTCAAAGCCGTGATCCTGGTGGCCGTGGTGTGCCTGTTTGTGGTGCAGGGCTGGGGAGACGGCCTCAACGCCCTGATGGCCCAACGCCGCATGATGCCGGGCAGCGAGCTGTGCAGCAGCAGCTTCTACGGGGACCACTATGAGTGCAAAATCTCCGGTGCCACCACCAGCTGGGAGTATGGGAACATCCTGGCCATTGCGGAGACCCGGGACTATCTTGTCTTTGTGCTGGGCAAAAACCACGCCCAGGCGTTTGCCAAGCGAGAGTTGAAGGGGGGCACTGTGGACTCTTTCCGCAGCTTCCTAGAGCATAAGGTGGGAAAACCCGTGGAAAAGATCGGCGGATAACCAAATAGATGACAAAAGGGGGTGACGGTTCCGTCACCCCCTTTTTGGTTACTTGAGTTTGTTGTACTCCTCGTCGGAGACGGCCTCCAGCCATTCGTTGGAGATGTTCTCACCAGGGACCTCCAGAGCCAAGTGAGAGAACCAGCTGTCGGGGGCGGCCCCATGCCAGTGCTTGACCCCGGTGGGAATGTTCACCACATCGCCGGGGTGCAGCTCCTGGGCCTCCTTGCCCCACTCCTGATAGTAGCCACGCCCGGCCACGCAGATCAGCATTTGACCGCCTCCCTGGGCGGCGTGGTGGATGTGCCAGTTGTTGCGGCAACCGGGTTCAAAGGTCACATTGAACACCCCCACTTGGCTGGTGGACAGGGGATGCAGGTAGCTCTGCCCCACGAAATACTGGGCAAAGCCGTCGTTGGGCGCGCCGATGGGGAAGACCATCTCTTGCTGATGTTGGGCCTTGCCGTCTGCGTCATTTTCCTCCGCCCACACCTCTTTGGCCATGCGGAAGGCGGCCCAGGCCTTGGGCCAGCCGGCGTAGAAGGCGGCGTGGGTGAGAATCTCGGAAATTTCCTGCCGGGTGATGCCGTTTTGTTTGGCGGTGGTCAGGTGATACTGGAAGGGGCTGTCCACCAGCCCCTGGGCCATGAGGGCCACCACGGTGACCAGGGAGCGGTCACGAAGGGTGAGTTTGTCCTCTCGGCTCCACACCTCTCCAAACAATACATCGTCATTCAACTGGGCAAACTTGGGGGCGAACTCCCCCAGAGCGTCCCGGCCTGCGGTCTGCTTTACTGCCATCTCAAAGGCCTCCTTTATGCCAAATACTCATGGAAGAAACTTGTGATCTTATCAAAGGGAATGATGTCCTTCCGGTCGTATAGATCGGTGTGGACAGCGTCGGGGATGATGAGCAACTCCTTGTTGGTGGTGTAGGGGTTGCCCTCCACCATGTGGGCGAAGGCGTCCCGGCTGAAATAGCAAGAGTGGGCTTTCTCCCCGTGGAGCATCAACACGGCACTGCGAATCTCATTGGTGTAGTGTAGAATGGGTATGTTGACAAAGGACAGGGAAGAGGTCACATTCCAGCCGTCGTTGGAGTTGAGAGACCGCTCGGTGTACCCCCGCTGGGTCTTGTAGTAGTCGTAGTAGTCCTTGAGGAAGAAGGGGGCGTCCTCGGGCAGCGGGTCCACCACACCCCCGGCCCGGGCGTAGGTGCTGGTCTGGTAGTCCTGGGTACGTTGGGCGTTGAGGGCTTGTTTCATCTCATACCGGGCATCGGCGCTGTCGGTGGAATCAAAGTAGCCCTTGGCGTTGACCCGGCTCATGTCGTACATGGTGGAGGTGACAGTGGCCTTGATGCGGGTGTCCATGGCGGCGGCGTTGAGGGCCATGCCGCCAAAGCCGCAGATACCCAGAATGCCGATCTTCTCCCCATCCACAAAGTCCCGGGTGGCCAAAAAGTCCACCGCAGCGGAGAAGTCCTCGGTGTTGATGTCGGGGGAGGCCACGTTGCGCACCGCACCGCCGCTCTCTCCGATAAAGGAGGGGTCAAAGGCCAGAGCGGCAAAGCCACGGCTGGCCAGCTCTTCGGCGTACAGCCCGGAGCACTGCTCCTTCACCGCTCCGAAGGGGCCGGAC
>CABPXX010000132.1 GCA_902461475.1 uncultured Eubacteriales bacterium
CGGGCTGGGCCTCGCCAGCGGGCACCAGAGCGTCCACGGCAGCCTCATAGGCAGCCTTGGCCTCCAGGAACTTCACGGGGTCCACACGCTGGTCGTTGCTGGTAGCGGCCAGATCCTGAGCAACCAGCTCATCGATGGCCTGCTTGGCAGCGGTGACAGCGGCGTAGCTCTCAGCGGTGTACTCCTCAGCCACGATGTTCTCGTAGCCAGCCACAGCCAGCTGAGCCAGCTCACGGTTCCGGGTGGAGTACACCAGACCGGCCTGAGCCTCTTCCACAGCGGCCTTCAGCTGGTCGGCCTTCTCCTGGGACAGGTTGCCGGCGTCGGCCAGAGCAGCCTCCAGGTCCTCCATGGCGGAGGAGTAGGTCATGAAGCTAAAGGTGGTGTAAACGTTGTTGTCGTTGGTGACCTTGTTGTCCACCAGACCCTGCAGCTCGTCCACGTTGCTGGCCTTGAGCACAGCATTGTTCACGGCGCTGTTCAGGGAGCCCAGAGCGGAGTCCACCATGGACTGGGTGACGTTGTCGTTTTCATACATGGCCTGAGCCACAGCCTTGGCAGCCTCGTAGGCAGCCACGCTGTCATCGGTCCAGGTGTCGGTGGGCTGAGTGGCATCCAGAGCGGCCTTCAGCTCGTCCTTATTCACCTGGCCCACAGCCTGGGTGGAGGTGACGATCTCGGCGATCTCGGGGATGGTGTCGGTCCAGGACACGGTGATGCTCTCCAGAGTCTTGCCGGTGTCCAGCTTGAACTCGTTGATGGCCTGGTTCAGAGTGCCCAGCTCCACAGCGCTGTCCTCGCCCACATACTGAGCGGTGACGGTGGCGTTGGAGATGGCGCCCAGCTGCACCAGACGGATGGAGGTCAGGCCAGCGGGCTCAGAGATGCGGTAGGTGAAGGAGCTGTTGGTGGCGCTGGACTTGTAGGTGGTGGTGTAGTCACCGTCCAGAGCGTTGGAGGGGATCATGCCCTTCTGCTCCACATCGTTGCTGACGATGTCACGGTTGCTTTCGGGGGAGATGTACTCGCCGCCGTTGATCTGGATCTCACTGAAGCCCAGCCATCTGTGGCTGTAGATGCTCAGAGGAGTGACACGGATGTAGCGGCCATCCACGTCCAGACCGGTGGCCTCGGCGTACATGTAGCCGGGGTTCTTGCTGTCGTGGTACAGGGTCTTGTCCTGCATGTCCTTGGCCACGGAGCTGTCCCACACGTTCTCGAAGTCGCCGTCGCCGATGACCAGGACCTCAGTCCAGTCCTCACCGTCGGCGGACACCTCGAACTTCACGTGACGGGGGTAGTTGAGCTGAGTCTCCACGATGTAGTAGCGCAGAGAGGAGAAGTGGATGGTCTGACCCAGGTCGAAGGTGATGGTCTTGCCAACATCCTGGGTACCAGTGATCATGCCCAGAGTGGACAGGTCGCCGTCGAACACGTTCTTCACGGTGCCGTTGTTTCTCATATCGGAGGAAGTGTCCTGAATGGCGAAGTTACTCTCCACGGTCTTCTCGCCCACGAACTCGTAGGAAACCACGAACTCGGTGAGGTTGAGCACCACACCGTCAGCAGAGGACACAGCGCGCACATAGCGGGCGTCGGTGGCGGGCTTGGCGGTGTAAGCGGTCCAGGTCACACCGTTCATAGAGGTCTCCAGAGTCACGCCCTGGGGCAGCTCGGAGGTGGTCACGCTGGTGACAGCCTTGATGTTGCCCAGGTCCACACCCACGTAATCGCCGGTGTTCAGGGTGGCGGTGCCGTTGGTCAGGTTCACCTGGCCCTCGGAGATGTTGGAACGAATGTTAGTGGTGACATTGGTGTACAGGTTCTCGGTGGAGCCGGACTGGTTGAGCACCTCAGTGACGGTGAACTCACTGAACTTGCCCCAAGAGCCCTGCTGCACCAGGTTGCGGATGCGGATGTACTGAGCCTGAACGCCGTCCAGGTCGATGTCCAGCACGTCGGTGCCGCTGGCCTTGCCCTCGTAGCGCTCATAGCCAGGCACAGCGGTCCACTCCTGGCCGTCCACGGAGGTCTCGATGGTGTACACCATCAGCTTATCGGAACCAGAGTTGCCCACCACGATGTGAGCGCTGTCCAGCTTGGCAACCTTGCCCAGGTTGTAACCCAGGAAGTCGTCCACCAGGAAGTCATCGCCGGTGGTGTTGCCGGACCCGTCGGGATCGTACCAGACGAAGGTGCCATCGTTGCCGTCGTACAGGTTGGCCTCGTTGCCCTGAGAGACAGCCCAGCGCTCGGTGCGGATGATGTTGTACTCAATGGGCTTGCTGGAGGTGTCGGCGGAGAACTCCACGTTGAACTCGCCCACACGCCACCAGATACCGGCCCAAGCGTCGTTGTTCACACGCACAGCGGTGGTGGTGATGTCCTGATCGGCGAAATCGAAGGTCTGGACCTTGTCGCCGTTGACCTCAGCGATGGTCTGCCACTGGCCCTGGTCGTCCAGGTACTGGATGGAGCCGTCGGTGATCACGTCGCCAGCAGCGGAGCCGCCCTGAGCGAAGGTGACGCTGGAGAGCTTCATGGGCTCAGTGAGGGTGTACTGGATGTAGGAGCCGGCAGGCAGCTTGTCCCTGTCGGTGCCGCTGGCCACAGACAGCCACACCTCGCTGGCGCTGGTCGTGGTGGAACCGTCGTTGAGCACGTCCCAAGCGGTGCCGTTCATCCGATCCCGGTTGGTGGAGTAGGTACCCACAACCTCGCCGGGCTGGCTGTCGTCGCCCTGGTTGATCTGGATCTCGTGGACGTTCAGATAGGCGTCCAGAGTGTTGTCAGCGGTGGCCACCAGACGGATGCCCATGGCCTCGAAGTCCTCAGGCAGGTTGCCCTTCTCCACCACGACATCCAGGTACTGGCCCTGCACGCCGGTAAAGGCATTGTCCATGCCGGTCAGCTCCAGGTCCTGCCACTCCTTACCGTCCATGGTGTACTGGAGCTTGGAGGCCTCGAAGTGGTTCTTGCCGTTGCCCAGCAGGAAGCGGATGTTGTTGATGGAGATGACCTTGTTGTAGGTCACGCCCACGTAGTCGCCAGTGTGAATCCACACGGGATTCTGATAGCTGACGTAGGTGGAGTCGTCCCCGTCCAGGGCGTTGGCAGTGTCACCAGCGGGGGAATCGGTACGGTTGGTGACAAAGTTGGCAATCACCTTGTTGGGGTCCATGGCAGTCTCAGCATACTGAGAGACATAGTTGGCCAGAGTCTTGATGAAGGGCACAATGTGCTGCACGCCCACCTCGGCATACTCGTTGTGATCCACGTACCAGAAGCCGTAGGTCTTGGAGCTGTCGAAAGCGGTCTTACCCTCAGAGTTGTACTTGAGGATGTTGGAGGTATCCCCTGCCAGCACAGCCTTCACGCCGTTGAGGTAGGCGATGGCGGCGGTGGTGGTGTCGTCCCAGCAGTTGAGCCAGTAGACGATCTGATCCTTCACATCGGTGTTGCCAGCTTTGGCCCGGTAGGTCTTGGCGGCCTCCTGGAGCAGCTCAAACTCAGCCATCACAGTGTCCACATCGTCCACGGTGACGGTGCCGGCGGCCAGCTTGTCCTTGAAGTCATTGAGGATGGGCTTGAGGTCCACAGACTCCTGAAGGACGGTGACACGGCTGTCCATGTTCTGGTTGATCATGTGCTTGGACAACTCCCGCAGGGCGTTGGAGGCGTCATTGGGGATGACGGTGTTGTGGTCCACGCAGGCAAAGGAAGCATCCCAAGCCTTGTCGGCCTCCTCCTGGGTCTCCCAGATGTTCCAGGAATAGCAGGCGTTGCCGAAGATGGCCACCTTGCTGGGCTCAGACTGCTGCATGGGGTTGAGCACGATACCCTGGATGTTATCGGGGTCCACACCTGTGTGCAGGAAGGTGGTGTAACCACCCATGATCAGGTGCTTCTTGGAGTTGTCGGTGCAGGGCCAGTTGATCCACATGTAGGGACCGCGGCCCACGGTGTTGGTGAAGGAAGAGGTGAAGTTATCGGTAACCTCGCCCCAGACCTTACCACCGGTCATGACGATCTGCACGTTCTCGGGGAACTGGGCATAGTAGGACTGGCCCCAGCCCATGTACTCCTGGGTGCAGAAAGGCAGGGTGGTCTTCAGATCGGGATAGGTCTTCTGCATCTCCACCAGCCAATCGCTCATGTCGGTGAGGAAGCGGACATAGTTGTCGTTGCCCACGTGAGCGGCGTCGTCGGCCAGAATGGCGATCTGACGCACACCGGCCTCGATGACCTGGGAAAACTTGGCCTGAACGGCAGCCAGGTCAGCCTGGTAGTTCTCCTCGGTGTTGAAGCGCACCGCATTGTACATAAAGGGGTGCAGTGCGTACACAAAGCGGCACTTGGAGGCGTTGCCGGCCTCAGCCAGAGTCTTAATCTTGGTGTCCAGCTCCTCCTGGGTGTACAGCTCACGCCAGTTGGAGTTGTGCTTGGGGTCGTCCTTGGGGGCGTAGAAGTAAGAGTTGAGCTTGTAGTAGCCGCCCCAAGTCATCAGGTTGGCACGGTCCTCGGTGCTCCAGGGGTTGCCGTAGTAACCCTCGATGAAGCCACGGCTGGCTACGTCGGCCCAGTCCTCCATGTGGAACTCCTGGATGGTGTAGCTGTCCATCTGGGTGAACACGTGGTACAGGCTGGTCAGGCCGTAGAACGCAGCGTCGGTGTCACGGCCCAGCACGGTGATCACGCCGTTCTGGTTGTCCAGGACATAGGAATCCAGCTTGTCAAACAGCCCGTCGGTGGTCACCTCCAGGTTCTCCTTGGCGTAGCTGTCCACGTAGCCGCCGGAGCCGTTGATACCCACCAGAATGTTGGTCTTGCCGTTGACCATCTCGTCAGAGGTGGTGTAGGTGATGTCCCCCTTCAGG
>CABPXX010000133.1 GCA_902461475.1 uncultured Eubacteriales bacterium
GGCGGCTGCCCTGCCCCGAGCGGTTGTTGTAGGAGCGCACCTCGCCCCCCACCTCCAGCCAGTTTCCCGGCTGCCACAGCTCCTCCTGGGGCTGGGACACCACCAGATTCACCACGTCCTCGGCGCCCGATAGACGGGGCACCCGGAAGGGCACCAGGTAGTAGTCCACCCCGTGGTTGTGGTGGGACAGCTTGGGAACGGCCAGAACTTCTCCCCGCAGCATCCCCTGATTTTCTCCTTTTACTTGGCTCATGACATCACACTCCATGGGTAAAATCTGTTGGAGTGTATGCGTCCGGGGGCCAGAGTATGACCGTTGACATTCCCAGACACGTCAGTATAATATATGGCATACCCCTATAAAGGAGGGCTGCATATGGAGGTACAACTGACACGCAAGCAGTTCCGACGCTTGCTGGACATGGTGTATATCGGCAACTGGGTGCTCAACTCCACCCGGGGCGACGACCGTTTTGAGGACTACGACCAGGTGGAAAGCCTGCTCTTTGCCCAGGCCGCCCGAGAGGGCATGGAGCCCTTGGCGGAGGTGTACCACGGCGAGATCGTACCCTCCAGGGCCTTTGCCGAGGGCGGAATCCACGAGGCCATCATGGAATATGAGAACAACGTGTTCTTCGACATTCTGGCCGAGGACCTAGCCCGGCGGGATATGAACTACGTGCCCATCGACGAGAGCAACCAGCAGGAGCTCATGGAGCGCATGGACGCCTATATCGACGAATTTGAGGCCCACGGCACCGAAAACATCACCATTGAACATTAAAAAACTTCCACAGTCCCCCGCAGGACTGTGGAAGTTTTTATTTCACAATGCAAATATCCATATCAAGGAGGGTCGTTTATGAAATCAAGTCATGGGATATTCTCCCAGAACAACATTGGCCTAGTTCTGATTATCTTGGCTACGGCTGCTATCCTTCTCCCACGCACTCTAGACATGTCCTATTCTGTGAAACTACTCTTCTACAGCATGTACGCCCCCTTTATCATCCTTTGGGGGTACAACAAGGCCCGGTTCACCTGGGAGGAAATCCAGAACCAGGGGTTCCGCCTGGCTGTCTACTTTCTATCCCTGGCCCTGTTTCTGCTCCATGTTCTGTCCTGCCTGGGGCTGTTCCCCATTACCCATATTGAGCAAGATATGACGTATTTCAAATATCTATTCAATCGATGTTTGATCTATTTAGACGTTTTCCTCAGCTTTGCATGTCTGTTTTTCGCCCTCCGGGACGGACACCGCCGGGAACATGGACGGCCCTTATAACCTTTCAGAACTGCATCACAACCAGAGAGAATTGGAGGACGTTCCACATGAACGAAGAGAATTTGGTATCCATACAAGAGGCAAAGTCCTGTTTTCGCACGTTGAGCCTAGCCCTGCTTGCTATGACATTGTGCCCTATTGTGATACAGCTGTTGATAGGAATCGTGGCAAGTGTCCTGTACGTTCTGGGACTGGACCTTCTGAGCAATCCCTGGTTTGTCTGGGCAGTCAGTTCACTCCCCATGTATGTGGTGGGCGTCCCAATCTACCTTCTCATCATTCGACCGCTCCCCATCCACCCCCAATCCCAGAACAAGCTGCCCGTCTCTCGCTTCCTGGTTCTGCTGTTGATATGTTTCCCGGTGACATACCTGGGCAATCTCATCGGTACCCTCCTGTCTGCGGTGCTGTCTGGGGGGACAGCTCAGAATAGCATAGAGACCTACCTCACCAACGGAGGCCCTTTGGCCCTATTCACCACCATCATCGTGGCCCCTGTGGTGGAGGAATACGTGTTCCGCAAACAGCTGCTGGACCGCTGTGGATGCTATGGAGAGAAAACCGCTATGGTATTCTCTGCTCTGGCCTTCGGGCTGTTCCACATGAATTTCTACCAGTTTTTCTACGCCTTCGGGGTAGGGCTCATTCTGGCCTATGTGTATCTGCGCACCCGCAGCCTCCGCTACCCCGTCCTCATCCACATGATCATTAACTTTCTGGGTTCAGCAGTTCCCCTCTTTATGATGTCCCGCTGGATTGAGGGATATCTGCTGGTGGACCTGGGTCTGGCGGTAGCTGGTCTGGTGGCAGCTATCGTCTATCGGAAACGCTTTTCCCTCTCCCCTGCTCCCTGTGAGCTTCCCCGGGAAGGCCGGGCTAAGACGGTATATGGAAACGTAGGTTTTCTCCTGTTTGCTCTGTTCTGTGGTGTGATGTTTGTGTTGGCTCTATGAGAAAAACGAAACTATTTTAGAGAGGAGGCCCCTACTATGCCAAAATCTGACCGTTCCATCATCCTCTTCACGGTGGTCTGTGTGGTATCACTGGCCGCCATCCTCCTGGCCTGTATCCTGTTGCCCAAGCAAGGAGGAGATTCCACCCCCACCCCTTCCCTCTCTCCCCAGGAAGTGGTGGCAGAGTACAAAGGCCAGCCCATTCTGGCCTCCCAGCTGGCCCAGTGGCGGGAGTCCTACCGTCTGACAGGTGCCCAGCCTCCATCTGACCAGGAGCTCCTCCGCCAGCTGGTGGAGAACCTGGTCTTGGAGGAGGAGGCCAAGCGCCGGGGCCTGGCTGCCACCCAAGATGAAATTGACGACATGGTCCAGTCTGTGAAGGATTCCTATGAACTGCCCGATGGCAAGGAAATTCTGGACAACTACTGCAAAAACGCCGGCATCACCTTAGAGCAGTATTTCGACCAAGTCCGGGAGGTAGCCCCTTCCATTCTGGCCCGGCGCAAGCTGGAAACCGCTCTGGGGCAGGAATACTGCCGGGAGCACGGCCTGGAGTACACCACAGTCAACCCACCCCAGGAGCTGACGGAGGCGGTGGATCAGGCCATGGAGGAATTGGTCCAGGCCCATGCAGATGAAATTCAATACTATTTAGAGGATTAAACGCAAAACTCCCAGCCTGTTCCAGACTGGGAGTTTTCATTCTTTACTTCTTCTTCCGCTTCTTCTCAAAGAAGTCCCGCACCGGGGTTGCCGGAGCGGGGGACCCTTCCCCCATGGTGCGGGCGTACTCCTTCAGAGCGTCCCGCTGCTCATTGGTGAGGTTGGTGGGCACCTGTACTTTGATGAGCAGGTACTGGTCGCCTCGGCCCCGTCCGTGGACGTTGGGCACACCCTTGCCCCGCAGGCGGATGGGGGGGCCGGGCTGGGTCCCGGCGGGCAAGTTGTACTTGACCTTGCCGTCGATGGTGTCGATCTGCAGCTCAGCGCCCAGAGCAGCCTGGGTGAAGCTCACCTTCTGCTCCAGGTACAAATCGTACCCGTCCCGCTGGAAGCGGGGATCGGGAATCACCGAGATGTTCACCAGCAGGTCCCCGGCGGGTCCGCCGTTGAGGCCCTCGTTGCCCTGGCCCCGCATGGAGATGGACTGGCCATCGTCGATGCCGGCGGGAATCTTCACCTTGATCTTGCGGGGGCGGCGCACCTGGCCGTCTCCATGACAGTCGGGACAGGGCTGGTGGATGATTTTACCGGTGCCCCGGCACTTGGAACAGGGGGCGGTGGTGGTGAAGGCGAAGCCGCCCGCTCCACGCTGGATGCGCACCTGGCCGGTGCCGTGGCAGTCGGGACAGATCTCCGCGGTGGTGCCGCTGGCACAGCCCGAACCGTGGCAAGTGGTGCAGTTTTCGGTGCGGTTGAGGCTGATCTCCTTCTCCACGCCCCGCATGGCCTCCTCAAAGGTGATGGTCATGTTGACACGCAGAGAAGCGCCCCGCTTGGGGGCGTTGGGGTTGGCCTGGCGCTGACCGCCGCCAAACCCGCCGAAACCGCCGCCGAAGAAGGAGCCGAAGATGTCGCCCAAATCCACGTCGCCCATGTCGAACCCACCGAAGCCGCCGCCTCCAAAGCCACCGGCTCCGAAGTTGGGGTCCACTCCGGCGTGACCGAACTGGTCATACTTGGCCCGCTTGTCCTTGTCGGACAGCACCTCATAGGCCTCGTTGACCTCCTTGAACTTCTGCTCTGCCTCTGCATTGCCCGGGTTCAGGTCAGGGTGATACTGCTTGGCCAGCTTGCGGTAGGCCTTTTTCAATTCATCGTCCGAGGCGGTCTTGGACACGCCCAGGACCTCATAATAGTCACGTTTTTGTTCTGCCATTGTATGTCGTCACCTCACTGGGCAGGATAAATAAACCTGCCACAAGCGGGGTGGTTTGATGCACCCCGCTTGTGAAACCCGGTCAATTACTTACTTGTTGTTGTCGTCGTCCACGACCTCGTAGTCGGCGTCCACCACGTTGTCGTCGCCGCCGTTGTTGGTGGCGCCAGTGGCACCGCCAGCAGCGCCGCCCATGTCGGGGCCGGGCTGAGCGCCAGCCTGGCTGTACAGCTTCTCGCTGACGGCGTAGAACGCCTTGGTCAGACCCTCGGTGGCGTCCTTGATGGCCTGGGTGTCGGTGCCCTTCAGGGCCTCCTTGACACGGTTGAGCTCGCCCTCGATGTTGGCCTTGTCGCCAGCATCCAGCTTGTCGCCCATCTCCTCCAGGGTCTTCTCGGTCTGATAGACCATCTGGTCGGCCTGGTTGCGGGTGTCCACTTCCTCCTTGCGGCGGGCGTCCTCAGCAGCGAACTGCTCGGCCTCCCGCACGGCCTTCTCCACGTCCTCCTTGGACATGTTGGTGGAGGAGGTGATGGTGATGTTCTGCTCCTTGCCGGTGCCCATATCCTTGGCGGTGACATTGACGATGCCGTTGGCGTCGATGTCGAAGGTCACCTCGATCTGAGGCACACCGCGGCGGGCGGGAGCGATGCCGTCCAGGTGGAAGCGGCCCAGAGTCTTGTTGTACTGAGCCATCTCACGCTCGCCCTGGAGCACATGGACCTCCACGG
>CABPXX010000134.1 GCA_902461475.1 uncultured Eubacteriales bacterium
ATGAAAAAGCTCATCGGAACCATACAGAATGGGCGGGAGTGGACGAAGCAGGACTACAACAACTGGAGATTGGCCCAGATCGGGCGAGGAGAGCGGTTCAAGGTTCTGCGGGACAAGGTGGCGGAGCGGTATACAAACGCCAACGAGACGGCTACCGCCTATGTCAATGATGCTACACCAAGTATCTACTCATTGAACCGCAACTATGCGGCGTACACCGTTGAGCAGGTGGCTGGGGACGTGGGCTTTGACTTGTGGGACGAGCAGACGGTAAAACGATTGATCGTGGAGCAACCGGACCTGATGCCCTATTACCCGCCCAAGCGGGCGCTGCGCCGGGGAATCGACCTTGCCTGGGGGAAAAAGCAGATCACGGCCAGCGTCACCAGCTCCATTCTCCAAGGGCGGAGCGTAAAGGGAATGGCGGATGACCTGCAAACCCGCATCCTGGAGATGAACCGTTCCAGTGCCATACGGACAGCCAGAACAGCTGTGACCGGGGCGCAGAACGCGGGGCGTATGGATAGCTACCACGCCGCCGAAAAAATGGGTATCCGCATGAAAAAGGAGTGGCTGGGCACCCCCCGCAAACCGCCACCCCCCCCCCCACGCTATAGCCGTACCCGCCACGCTCATGCCGTGCTGGACGGCCAGCAGACCGATGTGGACAGGTCGTTCAAGGTGAATGGGGAGGAGATACGATACCCAGGGGACCCGACGGCGTCTGGTTATCTGGTCTATAACTGCCGGTGCACCCTGATTGCGGCGGTGGATGGAGTGGATCCCTCGGACGCGCTGCGAAGAGATCGGGACGGGCTGCTATCAAACATAACTTACGCACAATGGGAAGTATCTAAGCGCGGCTATAGCGCAAAACCGATCTCAACAATTCACAATAAACCGCTGTTAAAGTGGCGCAATTCCTTGAAAAACAAGGAAAATCGAGCTATACTAAAGTCAAAGATTGAAAGCAAGGAAATATCCACAAAAATAAGACCACAGCAGCACGCAAAGCATGTAGAGGGAACGCCGCAATTTAATCAATATAGGGCAGATCGCCTTGCGAAGGGGAAAACGCCGCAGAGTATATTGACCATCACTGAGAAGGAAGCACAAGACCTTGTAAATCTCTATTCCTGTACAGGCGTAGTTGAGATTGAAATCAGAAGTGATGGGACTGCTAAAATTGTTGAATATTGCAACGCTGACAGGATAATTGGGAAATATTACATTTCCAATACATACCGTGAAACAAAGAGATTCGGCATCTTTTATTCAAAAAGAGGGGTGCACATTGTCCCGACACGGCCAGAAAAGGAGTGATGTAGAATGGTGAATATATGGGAGTACGCAAACTCTTTCCCCAAAGTCCGGATCAAGACCAAAGATGGGGGCCTGTATGTCGGCTATACACTCATGGTCTGGGATGCTGATGAATCAAACGACGATGAGGACAGTATTACGATTGAATTGAACAGTGGTGAAACACGATCTTTCTACCCGTCTGAGATCGAATCTATCGAGAAAATCAAATGAACATTGACCTTCACGACCACTCTGACGAGGTTCTTGCTGCGCTTCAGGAGGCCGCAGAGCGGGCGCTGGAAAAGTGCGGGCTGGTGGCGGAGGGGTATGCCAAGCGGCTGGCCCCGGTGGACACCGGTAACTTGCGCAACAGCATCACCCACAAGGTGGACCCGGAAGAGCCTGCGGTTTACATCGGAACGAACAGCGAATACGGCGCGTACGTGGAGCTGGGCACTGGCAAGTATTACCCCGGCGGGCGGCCCACCCCGTGGAAGTACCAGGATGCCAACGGCAACTGGCACTGGACGGCGGGTAACAAGGCGCAGCCCTACCTGAAACCTGCGGTTGCCGACCACGCTAACCAGTACAGAGCGATTATTGAGGACGAATTGCATGGACGCTAAGACCATTCAGGCCATTGAGGCCGTGCTTGCAAAAGGCGACAGAGTAGAGTTGATTCCTGTGAAGAATGGCGTCAAGATCATACATATCAGACGGGAAGAGGTAAAAGAAACCCGCCCCGGTTAGGGGGCGGATCGGGTGCCCTCGTGACCTCCAGGGCGGGCGTTTGTTTATTCGTCATCCTGCGGGTCTTGATCCTTAATTTGAGCTATTAGATTGGCCCGGATGCGTTCCCACATTTGCCGGCTACTACTGCCCTTGTCAAAGCTCAGCATTGCCGTTGTAAGGGCGATTCTGATGCGGCACATATCCGCACGGCTCATGGTTACGGTTCTCATTTCCTGATTTAACATTTCGTGTTTCCTCCTTGATTCCTCTGCCTTACGCTGATATAATCAAGGTGGCCGGGGTAAGGCTCCCGGCTCACCTTTGGTGGTGTGGGGCGGTGGGCTGTGGTAGGCAACCGCCCCGCTTTATTTACTCATTCATGATGCGCTTGACGCTTTCTCTGAGCTCTTCCAGCGTTTCGCACTTCTCAATGAGTTCGAGGATTGCTTTCAGCAATGCCTCGGTCACATTCATTTCGTTCATTCACCTCACTCCTTTCTGTAAGAGATTTTGTATCTCTGCCTTACAAGGATATAATACAATACGTTAACGTATAATTCAATAGGCAAATCTGCCAAGGAATGAGTTAACGTATTGTGCAAATTATACGTTTACGTATTTTCTTCTTTGTGGTATACTATCCCAAAAGGGAGGAAATTGTATGGGAAGTGAAGCGCAGAGCAGGGCGAGTACAAAGTACAATAAAAGTCGAGATAATATCATGATACGCCCAACGATAGAAGAGGGCGCAAAAATCAGGCAAGCTGCGGCTGATGCAGGGAAAAGCGTTCAGGCGTATATCCTGGACATTTTGAGAGAACATATAAAATAAATATTGCTCCCGCCTCTAAGCGTTGAGGCGGAAGACCCAAGCGTGGGTGGTTGTTGCAGACTTTTTGCAACAGCTACCCACGCTTTTTCTTTTTGGTAAATGCCGCGAGACACTGCGGTTTTTATAAAACTCTAAGGGCGAGACACTGCCCCCGAGACAAAGGAGAGTATGTATATGGCACTTACAGTAAAAATGCTCAAAGGACTTGGATTGACAGATGAACAGCGGGAAGCAGTCCTTGAAGAGCATGCACGGACCGTAGACGAAATCAAGGTGGAGCGCGACCGCCTGAAAAAGGATGCGGAAAAACTTATCACTGTCCAAAAGGAATTGGACGACCTGAAAGCCGCCGGTGACGACGGCTGGGAAGCAAAGGCTAAGGGCTGGGAGAAGAAATACACCGACCTGGTGGCCGATAACAAGAGAAAGGAGACCCGGGCGGCCAAGGAAGCGGCTGTCAAGGCCTACTACGAGGGCAAGGGCATCACCGGGGACAACCTCACCATTGCCATGATGGGCAGCGGAGAGGCCATCGATAAGCTGGAACTGGACGGCGACAAGATCAAGGATGCCGCCGCGCTGGACGCTCTGGTGGGCGGGGCCTTTGCGAAGCTGGTCTCCACTATGACCACGGAGGGGCTGGAAACCCAGACGCCCCCCAAGAACAATGGCGGCAAGCTGACCCGGGAGGAGATCGTGAAGATTGCTGATCCTGTGGAGCGCCGTGCCGCCATCCGAGACAACATGGAACTGTTTGAGAAAGGATGATAATTCATGGCAGCAGATCCCAAGCTGATTAAGAAGACCGACCTCGCCCGCGTGCGGGAGATCGACTTCACCCTGATGTTTACCGAGAGCCTGCGCAAGCTGACCGAGGCCCTGGGCGTGACCCGGAAGGTGGCCAAGCAGGCGGGCACCGTGCTGAAGACCTATAAGGCCACCGGCACCCTGGAGGATGGCGCTGTCGCCGAGGGTGATACCATCCCTCTGAGCAAGTACACCACCGAGGCTGTGTCCTACGGTGAGATCACCCTGAAAAAGTGGCGCAAGGCAACCTCTGCCGAGGCCATCATCGAGCGCGGCTATGACCAGGCCGTGGGTATGACCACGGAGCGGATGCTTAAGGACGTGCAGAAGGCTATCCGCAAGGACTTTTTCACCTTCCTGGGCACCGGTACCGGCACGGCCACCGGCGCGGGGCTCCAGGCGGCTCTGGCCCAGACCTGGGGCAAGCTCCAGACCCTGTTTGAGGACGACGACATTCAGGCCGTCCACTTCATCAACCCCCTGGACATCGCCGACTACCTGGCTACCGCCACCATCACCACCCAGACCGCCTTTGGCATGACCTACATCGAGGACTTCCTGGGCATGGGCAAGGTGTTCATGAACTCCAGTGTTCCCAAGGGCACCATTTACTCCACCGCACAGGACAACCTGGTTCTCTACTATGTGCCCGTCAACGGCGCTGACCTGAATGAGGCGTTCTCTTTCACCAGCGACGAAACCGGCTATATTGGCATCCATGAGGAGCCCGACTACACCAACATGACCGCCAGCGACACTGTGGTGAACGGTATGACCCTGTTTGCCGAGCGCCTGGACGGCGTGGTCAAGACCACCATCACTGAGCCGGGCCCTTAAACGCGCTGTTGAGTGAGCCCGCTGCTCCTGCTGGCCCGGACCACCGGGCCAGTGGGGGGCCGGGCGTCAGCAGCGCAGCTGTACAGGCCGAACCTGCAAAGGTGGTGAAAAGCCGTGCTCGAAGCCGTACTGACGTATCTGAATAATTGGTTCGCCTGGGAGATGTACGCCGGGACCTTTACTGTAACCGGGAGGAAGCTGGCGCTGCCGGATCTGGCAGAGGGACAGTATTTCCGCATTGTGGGCAGCGTGTTCAACGACGGGCTGCACCAGTACCCGGCCACGGACCTGGCGGACGAGACCTTTACCGGTGCTGTTTGGGCG
>CABPXX010000135.1 GCA_902461475.1 uncultured Eubacteriales bacterium
GGGCCCGGAGGGAGCTGGCCCTACTGGACGCCTTCACCGCCGCCCGCCGTCCGGTGCTGGGCATCTGCCGGGGACACCAGGTGGTCAACGTGTGGGCGGGGGGCAACCTGGTGCAAAACTTGGACAAGACCCTGGCTCCCTTCCACCAGCAGCCCCAGGGGGATTGCCTCCACCCGGTGCGCACCCGGAAGGGCTCCCGCATGGAGGCCTGGTATGGGGCGGTGGGTACCGTCAACTCCAACCACCACCAGGGCCTGGGCAAGCTGGGCCGGGGGCTGGTGGCTACCGCCTGGTCTGAGGGGGAGGTGGTGGAGGCCATGGAGCACCGCACTCTGCCCCTGTGGACGGTGCAATTCCATCCCGAGCGGATGGGCCAGGAGGGAGCGGTGATTTTTTCCCAATTTGTCCAGCTGTGCCGACGCTTGAGGGGAGACGGGGAAGTGTGATATACTAAGGGGGATTTTTTGACCTGGAGGTAACCCCATGCTGCCCATCGAACAACTGCCCATCCTCCTTCTGGAGTGGTACCGAGACAACGCCCGCACCCTGCCCTGGAGAGAGGACCCCACCCCGTACCATGTGTGGGTGTCCGAGATCATGCTCCAGCAGACCCGAGTGGCGGCGGTACTGGACTACTACGCCCGGTTTATGGAGGAGCTGCCCGACGTGGCGGCCCTGGCCCAGGTGCCGGAGGGGCGGCTTATGAAGCTGTGGCAGGGGCTGGGCTATTATAGCCGGGCCCGCAACCTCCAGACCGCCGCCCGGCAGATCATGGAGGAGTATGGCGGCGTCTTCCCCTCCCAGTATGAACAGGTGCGGGCCTTGAAGGGAGTGGGGGACTACACTGCCGGGGCCATCTGCTCCATCGCCTTCAAACAGCCTGTCCCGGCGGTGGACGGAAACGTCCTCCGGGTGGTCACCCGCATCAACGGGGACGAGCGGGACATCACCGCCCAGGCCACCAAGCGAGCCATAGCCGCCCAGCTGGGTCCCATCATTCCCCTTCACGCCCCGGACAAGTTCACCCAGGCTATGATGGAGCTGGGGGCCACCGTGTGCCTGCCCAACGGAGCGCCCCAGTGTCAGCGCTGCCCCGCCCGGGACTTCTGCGTGGCCTATGCCCAGGACAGCTGGAGCCGCATCCCGGTGAAGGCCCCCAAACGCCCCCGGCGCATTGAGGAGCGGACGGTGTGGCTGCTCATTCATGAGAACCGTGTGGCCCTGCGCCAGCGTCCCCCCAAGGGACTGTTGGCGGGGCTGTGGGAGTTCCCCAATGAGCTGGAGGGCCAGCTGCCCCTGGAGTGGACGGGGGACATGCCCCAGGGCCGTTTTGGCGGAGGCCCTTTCCCCATCTTTTCCCATGTGGAGTGGCACCTCACCGCCCAGGTGGTGCACCTGGAGGAGGACCAGCTGCCCCCGGGCTGGGTGTGGTGCACCTGGCAGGAACTTGCCGACATTTACGCCGTGCCCAACGCCTTTTCCGGGGTGATGGATGTGGTGAAGGAGGAGATTCAGGGATGATCTGCAATCTATGCCCCCGACAGTGCGGGGCGGAGCGTACCCCGGAGGAGGGAAAGGGCTGGTGCCGCCTGCCCAGCGTGGTGAAGGTGGCAAGGGCGGAGCTACACCACTGGGAGGAACCCTGTATTTCCGGCACGCAAGGTGCGGGGACGGTGTTCTTCTCCGGCTGCACCCTGGGGTGTGTGTTCTGCCAGAACGGGCCCATCAGCCACGAAAACCAGGGCAAAGAAGTGACGGAAGAGGAGCTGTACGCCCTCTTTGAAAAGCTGGCCGGGGAAGGGGCCCATAACCTCGAGCTGGTCACCCCCACCCAGTACATCCACGTGCTGCAAAAGGTACTTGCCCACACCATGCCCGGCAATCTGCCCGTGGTGTGGAACTGTGGCGGCTACGAGCGGGTGGAGATTCTCAAAAGTCTGGAGGGGAAGGTAGACGTATACCTGCCCGACTTGAAATATGTGACGGAGGAGCTGGCGGCAAAATACTCCGCCGCCCCTGACTATCCTTCCACCGCAAAGGCCGCCATTGTGGAAATGTTCCGCCAGACGGGCCCCGTGCAGTTGGAGGACGGAATTTTGAAAAAAGGGGTGGTCATCCGCCATTTGATTCTCCCCGGACGATTAGCGGAGGCCAAGCGGGTGATGGATTGGGTGTCGGAGCAATTCGTCCCCGGGGAAGTGCTCTTTTCGCTGATGGCCCAGTACACCCCCTGTGGAAATCTGGAGCAGTTCCCGGAATTGCAGCGCACCATTCGCCCCTCCGAGCTGAGAGCCGCCCGCAACTACATGGATGCCCTGGGGATTCAGGGCTATGTGCAGGAGCTGGAGGCGGTGGGAGAGAAGTTTATCCCGGATTGGAATATGAAGTGATAGGCCAAGGCTAAAAACGCCTCCCTCCTAGAGGGAGGCGTTTTTATGCTTTTATGAGAGAACCCTCGGGCGAAGATGGTCTGGGTGGTTCGTGGAAGTTCGAGAGGTTTGGTTGAAATAGTGACGGGAGAATGGTAGACTATACAAAAATGATGGGATGCTTTATGAGAAAAAACTGCGTAGGAGGGATAATATGAAGACAAGTGGTTATGTAATCCGTAATGCTGTGAAAGAAGATGCAGCACGTGTCGATGAATTGCTCACAGAATTGATTCGGTATGAGACAGAATTTGATAAAAATTTGAATAAGGAATACACGGTAAGTAACGATTACAGTGAAGTGATTGGGCTGGATGGGCATAAGTTGCTCGTTGTGGAGACAGAAGGAAAGATAGTCGGTTTTTTGTATGGCTTTGTCTACCAGATTCCTGGAATGTTTGCCCGGCCAGTGGCCCTTCTTGATGCACTGTATATCTTGGAGGAATATCGACATAATGGGTTTGCAGGTGCCTTGTTCCAGCAATTCAAACAATTTGCACACGAGAACGATGCTCACAGCATTGAACTAAAAGTCATGACTGAAAATCTTAATGCATTACACTTCTATGAAAAATTGGGTTTTTGTGAAATCAAGAAGTATATGCAGTTGGAGTGCCTGTAACAATTCCAACAGCAAGACACCCCCCGGACTTCCACAGTCCGGGGGGTGTTTGTTCATATTTTAAATTAGAACTCAGCATTGCCCACGGTACGGGGATGCAGCTCCACGTCTCGGATGTTGCTGATGCCGGTGAGGTACATCACCATGCGCTCGAAGCCCAGGCCGAAACCAGCGTGGCGGCAGGAGCCGTAGCGGCGCAGGTCCAGGTACCACCAGTAGTCCTTGGGGTCCAGACCCAGCTGGTGCATCCGCTCCTCCAGCACCTCGATGCGCTCCTCACGCTGAGAGCCGCCGATGATCTCGCCGATGCCCGGCACCAGGCAGTCGGCAGCGGCCACGGTCTTGCCGTCGTCGTTGAGGCGCATGTAGAAGGCCTTGATGTCCTTGGGGTAGTCGGTGACGAACACGGGCTTCTTGTACACCTGCTCGGTGAGGTACCGCTCGTGCTCGGTCTGCAAGTCGCAGCCCCACTCCACCTTGAAGTCGAACTTGTCGTTGTTCTTCTTCAAAATCTCGATGGCGTCGGTGTAGCTCAAACGGCCAAACTCGGAGTTGGCCACCAGCTCCAGGCGCTCCTTCAGGCCCTTGTCCACGAAGGAGTTGAAGAAGTTGATCTCGTCGGGGCACTTCTCCAGTACGGTGCGGATGATATAGCGAATCATGTCCTCGGCCAGGTCCATGTCGTCGTTGAGGTCGGCAAAGGCGATTTCCGGCTCGATCATCCAGAACTCGGCGGCGTGGCGCTGGGTGTTGGAGTTCTCAGCCCGGAAGGTGGGGCCGAAGGTGTACACGGAGCCAAAGGCCATGGCGAAGTTCTCGGCGTTGAGCTGGCCGGACACGGTGAGGTTGGCCTTCTTGCCGAAGAAGTCCTGGGACCAGTCCACGCTGCCGTTGGGCAGGAGGGGCGGGTTGTTCACGTCCAGAGTGGTCACCTGGAACATCTCACCGGCGCCTTCACAGTCGGAGGCGGTGATGATGGGGGTGTGGACGTACACAAAGCCACGGTCCTGGAAGAAACAGTGGATGGCGTGGGCGGCGACACTACGCACCCGGAAGGCCGCAGAAAACAGGTTGGTGCGGGGACGCAGGTGCTGAATGGTGCGCAGGTACTCCACGGTGTGACGCTTCTTTTGCAGGGGGTAGTCGGGGGCGGACACGCCCTCCACCGCCACAGAGGCGGCCTTGATCTCCAGGGGCTGCTTGGCCTCGGGGGTGAGCACCACGGTGCCGGTGACGATGAGGGCAGCGCCCACGTTCTGGCCAGTGATCTCCTTATAGTTGTCCAGGACGTTGGCGTCCAGCACGATCTGGAGATTCTTGAAGCAGGAGCCGTCGTTGAGCTCCACAAATCCAAAGGTTTTCATGTCACGGATGGTGCGGGCCCAACCCATGACGGTGACCGTCTGGCCGGAGAGCTTCTCGCTGTCGGCAAAGACGGAGGCGATGGTGATGCGATCCATACTACTTCCCTCAATTCTCAAATGATCTATCCGAACACAAAGAGTTGTGTCAAAGGCGTTGATGGTACAACGCCAGGTTTTTCGGTTGTCCCGTCAGGGGCAAGAAAAACGGCAATTGATAACAGCCGCCGTGCGGCTATTATACCATTTTCTGAAGATTTTGCAAGGGCTGAGGGAAAAAAGAGGGGGGGCTAGGGGTTCTTTTCCCGTGGGGCCCGCTTTTTCAGCAGAGTTCCAACCCCGTTGCCCACCAGGGCGCACACCAGGGAGATACCGCCGTGGAAGAGAGCGGAGCTGTTGAACAGCAGAAACACCGCC
>CABPXX010000136.1 GCA_902461475.1 uncultured Eubacteriales bacterium
GTGCAGGTTGGTTCCGTTCATGCGGCTATATGCTTTAATTTTGAAAATTGCTATAGTAGGGGGAGAAGTTGCGCCACATCCTCGGTGCGAGGGCACAGGCCGTGCTCATTGAGAAACTCCTCCGCTTCGTTGGGAACTTCGCCATACAGCAGGGACTCCTCCAGATTGTGGGCCACATCCACCCCCAGAAACTCCAGCCCATAGCCGTAAGCCCGCTCCAAGGGGGTGGAGTCGTACACAATCACCTCACAGGGGAAATGGAATTGCCGCAGCAGGGAGCACAACTCCATCATTTTAGCCAGTCCCTGTTGGGAAGGGGGATTCTGCCACTGGTCCAGGGATTGCGCGTACTGGTCCAGCAGCTGGGAAAACTCTTTCTTGGACTCGTTGGGGTAAAAATCTGCACCGTCCAGACACCGCCCAATGCCTCGATAACGGGTCTGAATGGGGACAACGTCATACAACATTCCGGGTCACCTTTCTTTATACATGTATTGGAAACAGGGTTTGGTGACGGCAACGTCAAAATAAAATTGGGAAAAAACAAAACGCTCCTGGAATCGCTGGGATTCCAGGAGCGTTGCTGTGGGTGTTGTCTTATGGGGAAGTCCTGGCCTTCCTCAGGGCTTGGTGGTAGGAGCCTTCTGGGTGGGAGCCGGGGCGGCGGGATTGGGAGTCACGGAATCAAACACCGTCTTGGCAGAGGCACACAGGCCAGCCAGTCCCTGAATCTCGCTGGGAATGATGATCTTGGTGGCACGGCCATCGGCGGCCTTCTGGAAGGCCTCCAGAGCCTTGAGCTGGAGCACTTCGGAGTTGGGGGCGGCCTCGTTCAACAGCTTCAAAGCGTCGGCGGTGGCCTGCTGCACCTTCAGAATGGCCTCGCTCTCAGCCTCGGCGGCCAGGATACGGGCGGTCTTTTCGGCCTCAGCCTGCATGATCTTGGCCTGCTTGGCGGCGTCAGCCCGGAGAATGGCGGACTGCTTTTCGCCCTCAGCCACCAGAATCTGAGATTGCTTCTGGCCCTCGGCCTGGAGGATGGCTTTCCGGCGCTCGCGCTCGGCACGCATCTGCTTCTCCATGGACTCCTGAATGTCCCGAGGAGGCATGATGTTCTTCAGCTCCACACGGTTGACCTTGATGCCCCAGGGGTCGGTGGCCTCGTCCAGAATGGAGCGCATCTGGGTGTTGATGTGGTCACGGCTGGTGAGGGACTGGTCCAGCTCCAAATCGCCGATGATGTTACGCAGGGTGGTGGCGGTGAGGTTCTCAATGGCGCTCAGGGGCTGCTCCACGCCGTAGGTGTACAGCTTGGGGTCGGTGATCTGGAAATACAGGACGGTGTCGATCTGCATGGTGACGTTGTCCTTGGTGATGACGGGCTGGGGCGCGAAGTCCACAACCTGCTCTTTCAGGGAGACGGTTTTGGCTACACGCTCAATAAAGGGAATCTTGAAGTGGAGACCCACGCTCCACACGGCACGGAACGCGCCCAAACGCTCCACAACCATGGCCTTGGACTGGGGGACTACCTTGACGTTGGCGGCAATGACCAGCAAAATGATGATGATCACGGCCACCGGGATGGCGATAGCCAACAAATCGTTCATTTAACTTCCTCCTTACTCTTTTCAACCATAACTTTGACACCTTCTATGCGCAGCACCCGTACCATGGCCCCGGCGGGGATGGGGGTGTCGTGCTCACTGCGAGCGGTCCAGGTGACACCGCCGATGGTGACGGCGCCGGTGCCCTGGATGTTGTCAATGTCCTGGGTGACCCGGGCCTCTTGCCCAATGACCCGGTCAGCGTTGGTGGGCTCCACCCGGTTATTCAGATATTGTTTTGCCAGGGGGCGCAGGGCCACTAGACACACCAGGGAGAGCACAATGAAAATACCCAGTTGCAGCCAAATGTTGCCTCCGGCCAGGGCACACACCAGCGCACCCAGAGAACCGATGGCGAACCACACGGAAGTCAGGCCCACGGTGGCGGCTTCGGCGACCGCGAAGATAATCAGTAGCGCCAGCCAGACAATTTGATAAACAGTGTCCATACTGGTCACCTCCTTTGGGGGTAGTATAGCATAGCTACCCCAGCGATACCACTACAATTTGTAACCATTAGAGAAAATATCAAACAATTATTATCCTTGTCATAGGGTGTCAAATTGGGTATAATAAAAAAGATTATGACCATTTGAAGACGACAGGGGAAACCCCCGGAGAGGATGGAATATGGACGGGAAACTGCAATTTGTCATTCCCACCCTGCTGGGGGTGGAGAGCCTGGTGAGCTATGAGGTGAAGAAGCTGGGCCTTGCCGACGTGCGGGCGGAAAACGGCCGAGTGCTGTGCACCGGCACCAAGAAGGACATTCCCCGGCTGAATCTGAACCTGCGCACCGGCGCAAGAGTGCTCATTCTCCTGGGGGAGTTTATGGCCCCCAACTTTGAGGCCCTCTTTGAGGGCACCTACGCCCTGCCCTGGGAGGAGTTTATTCCCCGGGAGGGCAAGTTCCCGGTGAAGGGCTATGCCATCAACTCTGCCCTCCACGCCGTGCCCACCTGCCAGGCCATGGTGAAAAAGGCCATTGCCAAGCGGCTGGGCAAGGTGTACGGGCTGGAGACCCTGCCGGAGACGGGGGTGCTGTACCAGGTCCAGTTTGCCATCTTCAAGGACCGGGCCTCCCTGATGCTGGACACCTCTGGCGAGGGCCTGTACAAGCGGGGCTATCGGGCCCAGGGCGTGGCCGCCCCCTTGAAGGAGACCTTAGCGGCGGCCATGGTGGCCCTGTCCCGCTATAAGGGAAAAGACCCCTTCTGTGACCCCTTCTGCGGCTCCGGCACCATCGCCATTGAGGCCGCCCTCATCGCCAAGAACCGGGCCCCCGGCCTCAACCGCTCCTTCTCCTCCCAGAAGTGGACCCAGCTGCCCTCCGGGCTGTGGCTGGATGCCGCCGATGAGGCCATGGACGGGGAGTTTGACGGAAACTATGAGATCTGGGGCGGCGACATCGACCCCCAGGCGGTGGAGCTGGCCCGGCACAACGCCCAGCTGGCCGAGGTGGACGACATTGTGAGTTTTGAAGTGGCGGACGCCACCCGGTTCCACTGGGGCGGCCTGCGGGGACGAGTGGTCACCAATCCGCCCTACGGGGAACGGCTGATGGAGAAGCGGGAGGCCGAGGAGCTGTATCGGGCCTTTGGCCGCGCCATGGACAAGTTCCCCGACGGCTGGCAGGTGTCCATTCTGTCCTCTCACACCGAGTTTGAGCGCACCTACGGGAAAAAGGCGGACAAGAAGCGGAAGCTGTACAACGGCATGCTCAAGTGCGACCTGTTCCAGTACGGCGTGAAGTGATGGAGAGAGCATGGGATGAAACATTTATTTATCGTCAACCCCGCAGCCGGAAAAGCAGGGAACGAAAATGAGTTACTGGACCAGATTCAGGAGCTGGACTTGGACTGTGAAGTGGTGCACACCCAGCACCAAGAGGAGGCTTGTGAGATCGCCCGGGCCGCCGCCCAGCGGGGCGAGCCCCTGCGCATCTACGCTTGCGGTGGGGACGGCACCTTAAATGAGGTCATCAACGGGGCGGCTGGCTTTGACCATGTGGCGGTGACCAATGTGCCCCTAGGCACCGGCAACGACTTTTTGAAAATCTTTGGCCCGGAGAATCAGGAGAAGTTTGCCCAGCTGGAGGAGCTCAGCCGAGGCCCTCAGGTGGCCCTTGACCTGATGGAGTGCAATGGAAAGCTGGGGGTGGATATCTTCTGTGCCGGAGTGGATGCCCGCATCGCCGCCGATGTGCACAAGTACCGCCGCCTGCCCCTGGTGCGGGGCATTGGGGCCTACATCCTCTCGCTGGTGGCCAATGTCTTATTTAAAGGTATCAGCCGCCAGACCCAGGTGGAGGCGGGGGAGTACGCCTACCAGGGTCAGACTGCCATTGTATGCGTGTGCAATGGCCGCTATTACGGCGGCGGTTTTATGCCCGTGGGGGACAATCTCCCCGACGACGGCAAGCTGGAGATGCTGGTGGTGCCCAAGGTCAGCCGCCGGACCTTCTTCCGCCTGGTGGGAGAGTACGCCAAGGGCCGCTATCGTCAGCACCCGGATTTGATCACGGCGGTGGAGGGCACCGAGTTCACCATCACCGCTCCCCAGCCCCTGGTGGCGGTGGTGGACGGAGAGGTGTTGCGAGAGCAGCGCTACCACATCCGCCTATCCGACAAGAAGGTGAATTTCTTCTACCCCCAGGGCCTCAGTTATCAGTCCCGGATGGAAGAGGCGAATTAGCACTCTCCCTGTCGTCTTGTGAACAAAAGATGAATTTTTTTCACTCAACCTCTATTTCTCAAAAATAGGGGTTGATTTTTTGGAGTGAAACGGTTATTATCTTATCTAGAGTTAGCACTCGGATGAAATAAGTGCTAACCTATGAAACCGTAAACCATTGGATTGATATAAGGAGGAACCAATTATGACTCTGAAACCTCTGGCAGATCGTGTGATCTTGAAGGCCATGGAGGCCCAGGAAACCACCAAGGGCGGCATCATTCTCACCGCCAGCGCCAAGGAGAAGCCCGAGATGGCCGAAGTTGTGGCCGTTGGCCCCGGCGGCGTGGTAGACGGCAGGGAAGTCGTCATGACCGTGAAGGTGGGCGACAAGGTGCTCACCAGCAAGTACTCCGGCACTGAGGTCAAAGTGGACGGCGAGGAGTATAACATTGTTCGTCAGAATGACATTCTGGCCATTGTCGAGGACTAAAAGCGAAGGTATTTTCAGCCGTCCACTTTGAGGG
>CABPXX010000137.1 GCA_902461475.1 uncultured Eubacteriales bacterium
TATGAAAAAGGTGTGCCTTTCGTTTTTTGAAAAGCACACCTTTTTCAGTGCCCTTGGGAATTATCAGGGTTTTGTTCCACAGCCACCTTGAGAATGGTGGAAAAAATGCCGTACACATTGCCCTGAATGGCCTGGAAGTTGGCCTCGTTCCCCCGATCGTCCGCCATGAGTTGGGCTCGGGCCTGGGCGCACTGGGCCATGTGCTCCCCCAGGTACTCCTGCATGCGGGAAATCTTCTGGTCCATACTCTCGTCTCCTCTCTGATTTGGTTAATCTATTTATACACCTATCTAATCAGATTGCCAAGACCATTTAGACGAATATCTAATCAGTCAGAGGAGCCCCATTCTTTATCTGCCCTTCAATGCCTGTGCAAAGAATCTTTGCACCCCATTTTCTAAGCCGCTGCTCACGTCTTTTTCCTGCATATCGTAGTAATATATCCCGCTTTTGATGTCTTTGGACAGGGCATCCAGAGGAAAGCCCTCCACACGCCTGGGGTGGGGTTGAGAGACCAGAAGGAAAGGCTCTGTGGCCAGGGACAAATCCATGCTCTCATAGCTGGTGGTCTCATCTAAAATGAGACAGATGGCGTTTCTATACCGAGCGGTAAGTGTTCCCCCGTACTGTTGAGCCAGGGCGCCGTAATACGCTATCATCTCCTCATCACTCAGCTCCCTGCCCTGGACTCTACGCACATAAATCCCCGGCTGCTGATCCTCCCGCACCTCATCAAAATACAGGCCACTGTCACAGGAGAACACTGGCATATGGAACGCCTCATAGTATGCATTTGCCTTGATTCTGGCGTTTTCCAGGAGGGTGGTCCCGGTTTCCGCCACCTGGGGAATGGCACAATCCAAATCATTCAGTCCCATGATGTGGACACCCAACGGCTGAACTGCCCGCTTAATGGAGTTCATTTTGGCTTCATTTGTGGTTCCGCATAGAAGTTTCATGTTTCTCCCTCACCCCTTTGATGTTCTCTGATGTGTTTTCTTTTCCTGAGCCTTGCGTATATCGGCGGTGTCTCGGACCGCCTGGGGAAGCCATGGGCAATGGCAATCCTCCAAAGGGATGGGAATTTCCTAAATCGAATCCCCCGGGGACGGCCGTTTCAAATGGTCGGGTAAATACGTCAGCCCCACCTCCCGCAGGGACGAAACGCCCTCATGCAGCCATCCCACCGGCTGATTGTCACAGTACAGGCAATAGCAGCCAAACATCTTTTTGACGCGGACATCCAACCCTTTCAATGCGTCCAGCCATGTCTGAACAACGCCGTCCTCTGGATATTTCATTCCATTTCCCCCTTTTTGAAACCTGACAACTTTCGGTTCATCTGTCCCAATTATACCTTATTTCTTCCTATTGGCACAGGTCTATTTTTGAAATGTGTGGAAATCACACCTTTTACAGTTCTCAGGTACAGACCTCCGCCCCCACCAGGTTGGCAAACCTGATAGCAGGTCGATCAAAGGAAGGCTTTTACCCGCTCAAGTGTGCAAAAGGAGCGCCGCAGCCGCGGCACTCCTTTGTTGTATCTCTATACGGTTTTAGTGCACGTCCAACACGTCGGTGCCGTGCTCCACCTGGCCCTGGGTCACCAGCTGGCAGGTGTCGAAGTCGTCCACGTTGCCCACCACCACGGGGGTGATGGTGCGGTAGCCAGCATCCTGGATGGCCTTGCGGTCCATGGTGCCGATGAGGTCGCCGCAACGTACCTTGTCGCCTTGGCGGATGGTGAGCATGAAGGGCTTGCCCTGGAGCTGCACCGTGTCGATGCCCATGTGCACCAGCACTTCCAGGCCGCCGTCGGTCTGGATGGTGAAGGCGTGCTTGGTGTCAAACACCATGGTCACTTCGCCGTCCACGGGGGAATACACCTTGTCTTCGTCGGGCTCTACGGCAAAGCCGTCGCCCACCATCTTCTCGGAGAACACGCCGTCGCCCACTTCAGACACGGGGATGATCTTGCCGGTGAAGGGGCTGGCCACCATGCCGCCCTTCACAGCGGGAGCGGCCTCGGTCTTGGCCTCCACAGCGGCAGGCTCCTGGTAGTTGGCCAGGTAGCTCTCCACGTTGGAGCGAATGACGGACACTCGGGGGCCGTACACGATCTGGACGCCCTTACCGGCCACAATGACGCCGGAGGCTCCGGTGGCTTTCAGGACCGCCTGGTCCACCTTGGCGCCGTCCTTGACGGTGCAGCGCAGACGGGTGATGCAGCAGTCCACGTCGGAGATGTTGTCCTTGCCGCCCAGACCACGGACGATCTCCGCGCTGAGGGCGTCGTCGCTGTTGTCGCCCTTGGCCTCGTCGCCGCCCTTCTTCTGGGCGTCCACGTCCTGGCGCGTGTACAGCTTGATCTCGCCGGCGTTCTCCTCACGGCCGGGGGTCATGTAGTTGAACTTCTTGATCATGAAGGAGAACATCAGGAAGTAGAGCACGAAGTAGACCGCGCCCACGATGACCACCCAAATCCAGCTGGTCTTGGCATTGCCCTGCATGATGCCGAAGAGGGTCAGGTCGATGAGGCCGCCGGAGAAGGTCATACCCACGCCTACGTTGAAGATGTGCATGAGCATGTAGGCAGCACCGGCAAACACGCAGTGGACAATATACATGGCGGGAGCCACAAAGAGGAAGGTGAACTCCAGAGGCTCGGTGATACCGGTGATCATGGAGGTGAGAGCGGCGGAGAGCAGCAGGCCGCCCACCACCTTACGGTTTTCCGGACGGGCGCAGCGGTACATGGCCAGAGCAGCGCCAGGCAGGCCGAAGATCATCAGGGGGAACTTACCGCTCATGAAGCGGGTAGCGGCCACGGAGAAGTGCTCAATGCCGGGGGTGGCCAGCTCGGCAAAGAAGATGTTCTGAGCGCCCTCCACCAGGTGTCCAGCCACGGTGGCGGTGCCGCCCACAGCGGTCTGCCAGAAGGGGATGTAGAACACGTGGTGCAGGCCGAAGGGGATGAGGGCA
Organism: uncultured Eubacteriales bacterium; assembly: GCA_902461475.1. Lineage (GTDB taxonomy): Bacteria > Bacillota > Clostridia > Oscillospirales > Oscillospiraceae > Enterenecus. The sequence goes on from CABPXX010000137.1 coordinate 2,983, forward strand.
CGCTCGATGAAGCCGTACAGCCAGGTGCCGGCGTAGCCACTGGCCAGCACGAAGCCGCCCAGGTGGTTGATGCCAGTCTGGATGGTGGGCCAGATGTAGTACATGGCGATACCCACCACCAGGTAGGTGGCAGCGGAGATGATGGGGACAAACCGGGTGCCGCTGAAGAAGGAGAGCACCTGGGGCAATTGAATCTTATAGAACCGGTTGTGCAGGGCTGCCACACCCAGGCCCACCATGATGCCGCCGAACACGCCCATTTGCAGGGAGTTCAGGCCCACCACGGTGGTGGTGGCACCGGACAGGTCAGGGGCGCCGAAGGCGTTGATCATGGCCCCTATGGTGGCGTGCATCACGAAGAAGGCGATGGCTGCCGACAGGGCCGCCACTTCCTTCTCCTGCTTGGCCATACCGATGGCCACGCCCATGGCGAAGATCAGAGGCAGGTTATCAAAGACCACCGAGCCAGCGGCGTTGAGCACCTGCAAGATGGCGTAGATGAAGGTGCCGGGGCCCATGATGCCCATGAGGCCGTAGGTCTCCAGCATGGTGGTGTTGGTAAAGGACCCGCCGATGCCCAAAAACAGGCCCGCTACGGGCAGAATGGCGATGGGCAGCATAAAGGAGCGGCCCACCCGCTGCAATACGCCGAATACTTTGTCTTTCATCAGAAATTCTCCTCCTTTGCTTGTCCCATGGCCAGGGCCAAGCGTTGTAAATGAACGGCCAGAAAGGTGAGTTCCTCGCCGGGCAGATCCAGGTCAAAGACCCGTTTCAGCCGCTCCTTCACCCGCAGGGCGCAGGCGAAGGCCTGGGGATAGTGCTGGCGAATCATGCCCTGGAAGGTGGCATCCTCCCGGGCCTGGGGCCTGGGCCGGGCCAATCGCTGGCCCAAGAATTTCAGGTGGGTGATGAGCCGCTCGTAGTCCAGCCCCTGCTGACAGGGGGCGGCCCCGTAGAACTCCGCCACCTCCGCCATGATCTCCCGCACCAGCTCGGTGATGCGCACCATGTCCGACATGCGCCCGTCCAGTTGGGCGTTGACGATGTGCAGGGCAATGAAGCCCGCCTCGTCCTCGGGCAGCTGCACCCCCAAGGCGCTCTCGATGATCTCCAGGGCCATCTGCCCCACCTCGTACTCCTGGGCGTAGAAGGTTTTGATTTCCCACAGCAGCTGATTGGGGTAGTACACCCCGTTTTTGTGCCGCTGGAGAGCAAAGGAAATATGGTCGGTGAGGGTGATGTACACATTCCCCGACAGGTGCCGACCCAGCAGACGCTCGGCGCTCTCAATGATCTGGGTGCTCACCTCCAGGTACTCCGGAGGCAGCTCCACCATCAGCTGGGTCAAGCGCTGGGATTGACTGTGGTCTTGCAGGGCGTACACCTTCTCCACCCGGGACGGGGCCACCACGTCCCCTGGGGCTTTTTTAAAGCCGATGCCGGGTCCACGCAGCACCACCTCGTGGCCGGTGCTGTCTTTGGCGCATACAAAATTGTTGCCGATGGCTCGGACAATGCGGTATGCGCCAGGCTTTTGGTTTTCCGGTGGAATGTTTTCCATGTACTCACCTCCTCTGAGAAAAAATAAAAAGACCAAACCTACAGTGCCATTTGCCATATACGGATATGGTTTCCCACTGCATCGGTTTGATCTTGCCTGCTTGACCAGTCACAAGTCCCTTTGAAATTGTCCAGGGACAGGATAGCGCACTGCTATGCGTTTGTCAAGAAAGAATCCTCGAATCCACCGACTTTTGTCGGCTCACACAGATTCATAGGGTGCATTTTTGTGAAAAAACACGGGCGCACCGCTAATAGGGT